>CAZMWC010000254.1:0-3450 GCA_964569805.1 uncultured Gallionella sp. | reverse complement strand
TTCAGGATGATTTTATCGTTTTCGAATTTGCGCACGCGTATTTTCGGGCCTTGCAGGTCGGCCAGAATGCCCACGGTGCGGCCCACCACTGCCGCTGCCGCACGCACGGTTTCGGCACGCTTCACGTGATCTTGCGCCGAGCCATGCGAAAAATTCATCCGCACCAGGTCAACACCGGCGCGAATCATCTGCTCAAGGACTTTCTGGTCGCTGGAAGCGGGTCCCAGCGTTGCGACTATTTTTGTTCTGCGCAGCATAAAATTGTCATTCGCCGCTGCAGCCGCAACCGCCACCGCCGCCGCAACCGGACGCCTCATTCTCCACCGCGCGCTGTTCCAGCATATCCACTGCCGGCAGTTTCTTGCCTTCGAGGAATTCGAGGAACGCGCCGCCCGCGGTGGAAATGTAGGACACCTTGTCATAGATGCCGTACTTCTGGATCGCCGCAATCGTGTCGCCGCCGCCCGCCAGGGTAAAAGCCGGTGTTGCTGCGATTGCCATGGCGATTTTTTTGGTGCCTTCGCCGAACTGGTCGAATTCGAACACGCCGACCGGGCCGTTCCACACCACCGTGCCGGCCTGCATGATGATGTCGGCGACTTCCTGTGCGGATTGCGGGCCGATGTCGAAGATCATGTCATCGTCGGCCACGTCGCCCGCATCCTTCAGCACGGCAGGTTCATTGGCGTCGAATTTCTTGCCGACCACCACATCCACCGCGATGGGAATGGAAGCGCCGCGCGCCTGCATCTTGTTCATCAGCGCCTGTGCGGTGGGAACCAGATCATCCTCGCACAAAGACTTGCCGACATTCTTGCCGGCCGCCTTGAGGAAGGTGTTGGCGATGCCGCCGCCGACCACCAGCCGTTCGCACTTCTCCGACAGCGACTCCAGCACGGTCAGCTTGGTAGATACCTTGCTGCCGCCGACGATGGCCACCAGCGGGCGCGCCGGATTGAGCAACGCCTTGCCCAGTGCCTCCAGCTCCCGGGTCAGCAGGATTCCGGCTGCCGCAACCGGTGCGTACTTTGCCACGCCGTGGGTCGATGCTTCCGCGCGATGCGCGGTGCCGAATGCGTCCATCACGAACACGTCGCACAGCGCGGCGTATTTCTTTGCCGTCTCTCCGACGTTTTTCTTCTCGCCCTTGTTGAAGCGGCAGTTCTCCAGCAACACCAGCTCACCCTCGGCAACATCGAAGCCGCCATCCATCCAGTCGCGGATCAGGCGTACCGGTTTGCCCAGTTTATCGGCAATGACGTGTGCGACGGGTTTGAGCGAGTCTTCTTCGGAATAAATGCCCTCTGCCGGGCGACCCAGGTGGGAGGTCACCATCACATGCGCACCCGCTTGCAGCGCGGCATTGATGGTCGCCATCGATGCGATGATGCGCGCATCTGAAGTTACTTTGCCATCCTTGACCGGCACATTGAGATCGGAACGAATCAGGACGCGCTTGCCCTTGAGGTCCAGATCGGTCATTTTGATTACAGACATTTTCTACTCCATGAAAAGACGGTAAGTGGTAAGTAGTGAGTAGTGAGTAGGCGCTGTGGGTTTTCCTACTTGCCACTTCCTACTTACCACTCACCATTTCTTACTTGGCGACGTGCCGCACCAGACGCATCAGGTTGCAGGTATAGCCGTATTCGTTGTCATACCACGCCACCACCTTGACGAAGGTCGGGTCGAGCGCGATGCCCGCATCGGCGTCGAATATCGACGGGCAGGTATGGCCGCGGAAGTCGGTAGCGACCACCTTGTCCGCGGTGTAGCCCAGCACGCCTTTCAGCGGGCCGTTCTCGGAGGCTGCCTTCATCGCGTTGCAGATCTCGTCATAGGTCGCGGCCTTGTTCAACTCGATCGTCAGGTCGACCACGGACACATCGGAAGTCGGCACGCGGAAAGCCATGCCGGTGAGCTTCTTGTTCAGCTCGGGGATCACCTTGCCCACTGCCTTGGCCGCCCCGGTCGATGACGGAATGATGTTTTCCAGGATGCCGCGTCCGCCGCGCCAATCCTTGTTGGATGGGCCGTCCACGGTCTTCTGCGTCGCTGTCGCCGCATGTACCGTGGTCATCAGGCCGCGCTTGATTCCCCAGTTATCGTTCAGCACCTTGGCGACCGGTGCCAGCGCGTTGGTGGTGCAGGAAGCGGCGGAAACGATATTCTCGCCCGCATACTTGTCGTGGTTAACGCCGTACACGAACATCGGCGTGTCGTCCTTGGAAGGCGCCGATTGCACGACCTTCCTGGCGCCGGCGGCGATGTGCTTCTCGCAGGTTTCCTTGGTCAGGAAGAAACCGGTGCATTCGATCACGAGGTCCGCGCCGACTTCATTCCACTTCAGGTTGGCCGGGTCTTTTTCGGCGGTCAGGCGGATCTTCTTGCCGTTGACCACCAGCGTGTTGCCCTCGACGGAAACGCTGCCCTTGAAGCGGCCATGTACCGAGTCGTAGCGCAGCATGTATGCCAGATAATCCGGCTCGAGCAAATCGTTGATGCCCACAATCTCAATGTCAGCGAACTCTTGCGCCGCTGCGCGGAACACCATACGTCCAATGCGGCCGAATCCGTTGATACCGACACGAATTGTCATTTTCTTCTCCTTAAAGATTTAGTCATTAAAAACTTTTTTGCCGCAATGCGGTTGCCAGTAAATCTCTCAGCCAATCACCTTCTTCACCGTCGCAGCCACGTTGGCTGCGGTAAAGCCGAAGTGCTTGAACAGCTCCGGCGCCGGTGCCGATTCGCCAAAGCAATCCATACCCACCACCGCGCCATCCAGCCCGACATATTTGTACCAGCCGCCGGTCACGCCTGCCTCGACCGCAACGCGCTTCACGCCGCTGGGCAACACGCTGTCCCGGTAGGCCTGGTCCTGCTTATCGAACACACTGGTGGACGGCATCGACACCACGCGTACATTGATACCTTCGGCGGCCAGCGTTTTTTGCGCTTCCATTGCCAAGGCAACTTCGGAACCTGTCGCGATCAACACGGCCTGCGGCTTGCCGCCTGTGGCCTCGGACAGCACGTAGGCGCCCTTGCGGATATTGGCGATCTGCGCCGCATCGCGCTGCTGGAACGCCAGGTTCTGGCGGCTGAACACCAGGCTGGTCGGGCCGTCCCTGCGCTCGACTGCGGCAACCCATGCCACGGCGGATTCGACCGTGTCGCACGGACGCCATAATTCCATATTGGGCATTAAGCGCAGCGTGGCGGTCTGCTCGACCGGCTGGTGGGTCGGGCCGTCTTCGCCCAGACCGATGGAATCGTGGGTGAACACGTAGATCACGCGCTGCTTCATCAGTGCCGACATGCGCAACGCATTGCGCGCATATTCGGAGAACATCAGGAAGGTGCCGCCGAACGGCAGCAAGCCGCCGTGCAAGGCCATGCCGTTCATGATGTGCGACATGCCGAACTCGCGCACGCCGTAGCTGATGT
>CAZMWC010000253.1:0-3451 GCA_964569805.1 uncultured Gallionella sp. | reverse complement strand
CACCACGTCCATGCCGACACCGCGCCCGGACAGGTTGGTGACGGCCTCGGCGGTGGAAAATCCCGCCTCGAAAATCAGCCCGTACACCTCCTGATCGGAGAGCGTCTGGTTGGCCGTGACCAGCCCTTTTTCCAGCGCCTTGGCGAAGATTCTTTCGCGGTTCAGCCCGCCGCCGTCGTCGCCGACTTCCACCACGATGCTGCCGGATTCGTGATAGGCGTTGAGATGCACCGTGCCTTTCGCAGGTTTGCCGCGTTGCAGGCGGATTTCGGCTTTCTCGATGCCGTGATCCATGCTGTTGCGCACCAGGTGCATCAGCGGGTCGCCGATTTTTTCCACCACCGACTTGTCCAGCTCGGTTTCCGCGCCGGCGATTGCCAGGCCGATGTCCTTGCCGATTTCCTTGCTCACGTCGCGCACCACGCGGTTGAAACGGCTGAAGGTTTCGCCGATCTGCACCATGCGCAGTTGCAGGGCGCTGTCACGGATTTCCTCGACCAGCCGTGACAGTGTGGAAGTCGCCTCATGCAGCGCGGGGTCACGGGTGCGCTGCGCCAGCAGGCTGGTCGCCGCACCGGCGATGACCATTTCCCCGACCAGATTGATAAGCTGGTCGAGCTTGTCGGCCTGAATGCGGATCAGTTTGCTTTCCTGCGCCTTGTTTTCCTTGGCGAGTTTCTGCTTTCCCAGTGCCGCATCGACCAGTTCCGGCTGCACCATGCGTTGTTCCACCAGAATATCGCCAAGCTGGCAGACCGGCTTATCTTGGGTATGCACGGATTCCTGGCAAAGTTCGGCGCATCGTGCCTGCAAGCGCAGCGCCTCGTCCAATTCCTTGCGGGTCAGGGAACCGCAGTTGACCAGCAGCTCGCCGAGACGAACCTTGTCCTCGGGCAATTCATCGATGAGTTGGATGTATTCCTCGATGCGGCTATGCGGCGGCAGGATGCGCAGCGTGCAATCGTCGCGCACGAATTCGAACACCCCTTCGATGGTCGCCTTGTCCACGTTGTCGCCATGGAAGTCGATCTCGAACCCCAGATAGCAGCTTTCCGGGTCCATGTCCGGAGCGTGCGGCATGGCATCGGGCAGGGTAACGACATGGACGATTTTTCCCATGTTGTCGAGGTAGCGGATAAAGGCCAGCGGATCCATGCCATTGCGCAGCACGTCGTGGCCGAAGCGCAGCGAGATATGCCAATAGTCGTTTTTCACCGTGCCGCCGGACTGTAGCGCCACTGCCGTTTGAGGCTGGGATGCCGTCTGGGATTGGAATGGAGCCATCGCCGGAACGGGTGACTGCTCTTTTGTAATGGCTTGATAAGCCTTGAGCTGGTTGAGCAGCATGGTGCCGGTAGTTTCAGTTTCCTTGTCCGGGCTGGCGGCAGAATCAACGGCGATATGTTCCACCAACATGCCGATATAGTCGCGGCAGGACAGCAGCAGTGCGATCAGATCACCGTTTATCGGCACTTCGCCGTTGCGCACCCGATCCAGCACGTTCTCCACCACGTGAGTGAAGGCAACGATGCCATCGAGCCCGAACAGCCCGCCCGACCCCTTGATCGTATGGGCGGCGCGGAAGATGGCGCCGATCGCATCGGGATCGTCCGGCGAGGATTCGAGACCAAGCAGTGATGCCTCCATGGCTTCGAGCAGCTCGCGGCTCTCCATGATGAAGGTTTGCAGTGCCTGGTCAATATCCATATTGCTTCTCCCCGTCCGTTTTGGCGTGCTCGTTTCCCCCTCCCCAACCCTCCCCCGTAGGGAGAGGGGGCGAACGAATCGCTACGCGAGTTTCTGTTAATGCGCTGCGCGAGGCATCATCACCGGATCGCCAAAATAGGAAGCCATGTTGAATAAATCCAGCACTTCCAGCGTTGCCGGGCTGTGCGCTACCAGGCGCAACGATTTGCCGGTTTTAGCCGCTTCGCGCTTGGCTAACAGCAGCAACTGAAAACCGGCGGTATCCATTTCGCTGACCTCGGACAGATCGATTTCCACTTCCGTGCCGCTGTCGAGACAGGGCAGCAATTCCCCCTTCATCTCTGCGGCATGGTAAATCGTCATTTCGCCCGTCACACGGGCATGGCACACACCGTTGCTGGCTTCGATACTGATGGTCATGATGTTCTCCTTTTGTCAGTCAAATGTCGGGTTACGCAAAAAAACCTCTCTGTGGGAGCGGCGCCCTCTCCGCGATTTGCATTCACATTCGCGCCGAGGGCGGCGCTCCTACCAGCTACAAGCTGATTAAGGCATTACCAGCTTCGCTACCGCTGCCAGCATTTGCGTAGGCTGGAACGGCTTGACTACCCAAGCTTTTGCCCCCGCTGCCTGCCCCTCCGATTTTTTGCCTTCCTGCGACTCGGTGGTCAGCATGATCACGGGCGTGAATTTGTAGGCCGGCATCTGTTTCAGGTTCTTCACGAAGGTGATGCCGTCCATATTGGGCATGTTGACATCGCTGATGACGAGATGCACTTTCTGGCCGGTCAGCTTGGCCAGCGCATCCTTGCCGTCGCAGCCCTCGATCACCTCGTATCCCGCGCCGCGCAGCGCAATGCCAACCACCTGCCGCAGCGAAGCGGAATCGTCCACAACCATCACCGTTTTAGCCATTTTTCATTCCTCCTGCAAAACACTTTTTAAAAACACCGTGTGGGAGCGATACCCTCGCCGAGATTTGCATCCACACTCGCGCCGAGGGCGGCGCTCCTATATACCCGCTTACGGCAAGACAAAACGCGAAACCATCTCCAGCAACTGTTGCTTGTCAAACGGCTTCACCAGCCACGCCCTGACCCACGCTTCCCGCGCCTGCTCGCGCGTTGATTTTAAAAACCCGGTGGTGAGCATGATGATTGGCACAAACCGGTGCTCCGGCATATTTCTCACAGCCTGTACAAAGGTAATGCCGTCTATGTTCGGCGTATTGACATCGCTGATGATGAGATGCACTTTCCGCCCATCCAGTTTGACCAGCGCGTTTTCCATCACTGCCCTCGATGACCTCATAACCCGCACCTCGCAACACGGTGCTGGCGAGTTGCCGTATCGAGGTGGAATGGTCCGCAACCATGATGGTTTGGTTCATGGCATTCCCCTAAACCGGACGAATGTAGGAGCGTGCAGGGCACGCTCCTACAAAAAACTCAAAAACCTTGTTATTTTTTGACATCATTTGACTGGTAAGAGACTAAAAAAAGGTGATTTCCGTCGCATCCGGTGCCGCAACCTGCGCTGTGCCCGCCTTGCCGTCGCGGTGGTTGCGCCGCTGCTCGGCGGTGGTATAGCCCAGCGCCATTTCGTTCAACCAGGCATTGGCATCAATGGCCGGCGAGCCGCCGCTGCTGCGTTCGGCGGAATATTGCGTGAGGTGGACGTGCAAGCCGTCGAGATTGTCGCGCACATGAGCCAGTATCTGGCTGACCCGATCCTGGAACTGGAG
>CAZMWC010000252.1:0-3461 GCA_964569805.1 uncultured Gallionella sp. | reverse complement strand
GGCTGAAATTCTGCCGCGCAAGGGATTGCAGATGGGCACACGCCCTCTGGAAAAAACGCAATGGGCGGGCGCGCTGGATGCTGTGGGTGGCGAGACATTGGCATGGCTGACCCGCACCATGCAGCAGAACGGCGTGATCGCGAGCTTCGGCAATGCGGGCGGCATCGAGTTGCACACCACAGTGTTGCCCTTTATCCTGCGCGGAGTGCGCCTGATCGGCATCGATTCTGCGGCAACCGCCACCCCACTGCGGCGCGCAATTTGGCAGCGTCTGTCAACAGATTTGCGCCCGAAGTTGTTGGCGCAAGTGGCACATACCATCCCGTTTGTCGAATTGCCGCAAGTGTTTTTGCAACTACTGCAAGGCAAGCGGCGTGGGCGCACGGTGGTGGGGATGAAATCGGCGGGTTAGCGTGGTCATGGGCGATGTCATCGACATTGGTGAATCGGCCTGGCGTTGTAGGGGCGTTGAGCAGATATCCCGTTTAAGGAAGCTCTGTTAAGCCCTCATTCGTCATTCCGGCGAAGGCCGGAATCCAGTGTTTTGCGAGCACCCGCTACGCGGGTTGCCTGCTTACCCCGCTTCGATGGACTGGACACCGGCCTGCGCCGGTGTGACGGACTTAATCAGACCTTCCCTGCGTGGAATTAACTGGCTCCGCGCTTTTGCGGAGCCCGGGTGTCGCGGAGTCCGGGTTGAATGTCGGGTTGGGCTTCACGTAGGATTAGGCTCTGGACTGCCATGAAATATCAATTTTTCTATGGCTTGATACACAGTCTCGCAGATAAAGATTTATGAGGCTCTGATAAGGGACACCCTTTTCATCAGCCATTTGTTTGAAATAGCCAATAACATCTTCACTCAACCGCATCGTGACGGATTTTTTGAGCTTAGCCGCATAAGGATTTTTGCGGGATTTCATTTTTGACAGATCGTATTCAGTTTTCATGGCTTAACTCCTTGATAATAGTTGCTCTCGTTTTTTGTGGCTTTTCTTGCCGAGATGATCCTAACAATGTTGCCTTGGTCACGTTCGCATTCATGTGAATTCTTCGCCGAAGAGTAGCGTCCACGCGCTTCGGTATGCCACATGATGTTGCGTTTCGCTCGGCAGGCGCTTTAAGAAATTCCTGTGGTTTTGATCCCATTCGGCGATACGTTCCATCCGGTCCCCACCCAGATCCAAGGCCGATAAAAAACGTTGGGGATAGGCGGCAATAAGGTCGCGCCATTCCGCCTTCAGGCTGCCATCATTTGCCCACACGCGCGCATGTCGCTGGTTACTTGGTGGATATATGGAATCTGAACCTCCGAATGCTGTATCAAAATACAGATTCGGATACCGTTTGATCAGGTTCTCGACATAGACAGGCGAGTAGCGTGAGGAGCGTTCGATATAGCGTATTTGGGCCAAGTGGCACCAGATGACCTTGGCCTTCTGGTACTGTTGCAACATGTTTTCGAGCGGGGCCAGCAGATCATCTTCGATTTCATAATGAATCTGAAACGGCACGCCTGTTTTTTCACTTATGCTGAACACTCGCTGCCCGATTGGGCCATCTATCGGGACGTGTTCATCGCGATCCATCTCGCCGCGTTTTACCTGCCTTGGCGAAGGGTAATGCCGGAATTCATATTCGCCCAGAAGCATGACTTGCTTCGTCCTGGCGGCAGCTTCCTGGGCATCGAGAAATTCGTCTGTAGCCTCCGTCAGGGCTGGTCTTTGCCCGCCATTACCCACGGGAATGAAGCGGTCTGGATAACTGGTGAGCAAGCGCTCCGACAAGTTATCAAAACGAACGCCTTTCTCGAACTGGCCCTTACCGATATCTGCCGAAAGTGCGATGAGCCCTATGTTGAGCCTATCCATGTTCTTCGCAACCGAATCGATGTCCAGTTTCCTGGAATTGCATGAGCTCTCTATGTCGATATAGGGTAACTCACCAGTCGCCAGGATCTTTTTCAAGCGCTGTGCATACCCTGTCTTCAGTTGCGAAAGCTCCGGGATATCCTGACCGCACGCGATTCTTGGCAGGCACGCAACAAGGGGAAACACAGACAACGTTTTGATGAATCCGCGTCTAGTAATCATTGCTGCCTCATCCTCTAATTGGTTCCGTTGGCTAACGTGGAGGTGGCCGGCTCCGCGCTTTTACGGAGAGGTCCCGCTTGAGCGTAGGGTTAGGCTCTGGCCTGCCAAATGGCTGGATCTCTTCTGCCATGAAATACCGCCAAGACAACGATGCGACTTTCCTCCGCACGAAAATAAACGCTGTACGGGAAACGATTGGCGACGACATGCCGAATATCCTCGCGAACAACGGCAAACTGGAGAGGGTGTTTAGATGCCAGCGACACGCAACGGTCAATCTCGGCGATGAACTCAAGAGCAAGGCCAACTCGCTTGGTCTCATACCACGCACTTGCTTCGATGAACTCGGCACTGGCGGCACGATGAAAAGTAACGTGCAGGCTCATTGCCTGATTTTGGCAAGAGCAGCAGCTTTTACTTCACTCCACGGAACTACATCATCGGGGTTGGCAAGGTGGTCTGCGAGGCGGCGGTCGAGTTCTGTTTTCTGCGCTTCAGTCAGCGATGGTGCGGCACCACGACTTACGATGCCGTCCCAGATGGCCTCAACCAGTTCGATCTGCTCGTTAATGTCGAGTACGCGAGCTTGCTGTAAGAGCTGTGTGTTCATGATATGGACTCCATTCAAAACTAGTGTGGCAATTCTAGCGCGCTTCGCCGCCCTATGTCGAACATATGCCCAACGTGGAGCTAAGGGGCTGCGCGCTTTTGCGCAGTCCCGCTTGAGCGTAGGGTTAGCCGTATGTCGCGCTCATAGTAGTGTGTGTAAAACCAGCCCGTTTCAAGATTGGCAAGGACGACGTACTCGCCCACCCTTGCCGCCGCGCACCTTGAGGCACATCCGGTCCGGGGCGCTCTCGATATCCGCCAGTTGCAGCGCACACACCTCGGTCACGCGCAACCCGGCGGCGTAGGCCACCGTCAGCAAGGCGCGGGCGCGCGGGTTGGGGGCCGCCGCGAGCAGGCGGCCAACTTCGTCCCGCGACAACACGCACGGGAGCGACTTGGGCACCTTCGCCATCGGAATGTCGAAGCGGGCTTGCGGACGTTTCAGCACCTTGTCGAACAGGAAGCGGCAGGCGCTGGCCGACTGGTTCACGCTGGAGTAGGCGAGTTTGCGCTCGACGATCAGATGCAAGTGGTAGGACTCCACCTCTTCCGCCGTCAGCGAATCCGGCGAACGGCGGTAATACTTCGCGAGTGATCTCACCGCCGCCAGGTAAGATTCCTGCGTGCGCGCCGCAAAGCCGCGCAGGATCATCGCATCGTTCATCCGCTCACGTAACGTCTTCATCTCCGTCTCCTTGATCTGGTCGGGGACATCCCCCGCGATCAAGGATCGGAGATTTCTACGTTACGTGCAGCAAG
>CAZMWC010000251.1:0-3468 GCA_964569805.1 uncultured Gallionella sp. | reverse complement strand
GGGAGTTTGATCGTGTCCCCAAGCTGAAGATCGTTGACTGGATCAAACACAGTTAGCACATTCGCATCCCGTAGGGGCGTATGGCATACGCCCTTATAGCCATACCCCTCACAGCGTCATTGACAATCCCCCGACAACTCAAATACAGTTCGCCCCTCTTGCACTTCCGCCACACGCACATCGCACCGCACGCACGGAGCGAGGCAAGCGGCGAACCCCCCAGAACAGGAGCTGGCGCAAGAATTATCCCGCATACCGACGGGAAGTAGCGCCGGCAACATACTTGTTCTAAAAGGGGAATCACTTGGCCGACAATCTCACCGCACTTCCTTTGCGCAAGCGCCATCAGTCGCCGTCTCGCCACGCTTGTTCAAAAGCAAATGCGATGCTGCCCCTATGACCCTCAAACTCCCGCTTGCCGTTTAATATAAATACTTATATATTGCCCATATGAAACCGCTCAAGTTCACCGGCTCCAGCGAAGACGATCTGGCCGCATTCCCGCGCGAGGTGAAGCAAGCCGCAGGCTTTCAGCTCTTCCGCGTACAAGCTGGCTTGATGCCCGCAGACTGGAAGCCGATGCTGAATGTGGGCGCAGGTGCTTATGAGATTCGCGTCCACATCTTGGGCGAATGGCGCGTGATCTATGTGGCGAAATTCGCCGATGCGGTTTATGTGCTGCATGCCTTCCAGAAGAAGACGCAGCAAACCCGCAAAGAAGATATTGAGTTGGCGGCCACCCGCTACAAGCAACTCAAGGAGAGTGCAAAATGAAAAAAGAAAAACTCAAAATCACCAAATCCAGCGGCAATGTTTACATCGACCTCGGATTCCCGCCGGAAGAGGCTGCCATCCTCGCCATGCGCTCCGAACTCATGTGCCGACTCGAAATCCTGATCCGCGACAAGCAATGGACACAAGCAGAAGCCGCGCAAGTGCTCGGCATCTCGCAATCGCGCGTCTCCGACCTGATACGCGGCAAGTTCGAGAAATTCAGTCTGGACATGCTGATTACGCTGGCGACCAGAGCGGGAAAGAAAGTTGAATTGAAGATGGCGGCTTGATTGAAAAAGAAATCGTCTCCGGTACTTTTAGTATTTACAGGCAACAATTTGAAGCTGGCTCGTTTAGTTACTGGATTTTGTTCGGGGGGATGTGTCAATGCAAGACTTGACCCCGGCTTCCGAAGCGGCTTCCGAAGGGAAATACATGGATAAGAAAGTAAAAGGCTCGTGGTTAATTCATCACACCAATAAGTTACAAAGTCAGACGAGTCAGAGTGGTTATGAAAATACGTTCCTTGCTGGGAAAGCTGGGATTTTACTGTCCGCAATTTCGTCGAACAATGACACAACAATTTCAAGTAAGCGGTTGGAGACCTTGGCACTGGCCGCGAATATCAACACTACGTTTGAACTTCCAAAACTCCTTGATGTATTGAGCAACAGAGAACTAATCGACTCGTCAGCGAGCGGGGTGTCCGTACTAGGTATAACTACATCTTCCACGCTTCAACACACATCTGATATTTTTGACTCACTGTCACCAGCCAAGCTCGAAAATGCAGCAATTCAGCTAGCTGAATGCGCTTCTATAGCCCCTATCAACGGCGTAGATGCCGCCGAAGAACTCGCAGACAACTATAAACTTGCGCGCGCGGAAGTAGCACAAGCGCTTTTCGATGCGGAGCAAATCGGATTCGTTGACGTAGAAAAGCTTGGCGAAAATGAAAAGCTTCTATTCAATGGGAATTTATTCCGAAGACAAACTACGCTAAAAATAAAGTTAGTTCTTGATTCCCTATCCGCAGTTGATCAGACCAAATTGAATGAGCTGACGGAATCACTCAAGAAAATGGCTTGCATATCTAAGCAGGTACGCTCTAGCGTAGAAGCTCAGTTGTCTATGTTGAATACAGTAATCTTGGGTGAATACTTTTCTAAAAGCGATGTTGCGAAGACATTATTTTCTGTTGCGCGTGAATTAGAGCAGCTTGCAATGCAACGAACATTTACACCACATTCGGCAGCTTCGCTTGAGTTACGCGGAGTTCTATCATGCTTGCTTGATTATTGGGGGATCGACAGGGTTATGTTCTCCAATGTATGTAAGGCTGAAAATTAAAGGGGCGCTCTCTAAATACTTTCCACTAAAAGAATCAAAGGGGCCCTAAAAGAATCAAAAGAGCCAGGCTCGAATATATTTTTGGAATGACACGCTGAGCAACGAAATTGCAAAACATGATGCTAACGAAAAGCAATTCGAGCCTGGCTCCTTTAATCCTACTCAGTTTCGTCAAATCGACCGATAAACCGAAATCATGAAAAATTCCGCACTCGCGCTCCTGTTGCTCCTCGGCACCGCCGCCTGCACGACCCCGCCCCCGCCCCCGGTAGAACGCCCGCCCGCCAAGATCGCCCTCGCCCTGGGCGGCGGCGCGGCGCGCGGATTTGCGCATGTGGGCGTGATCAAGGCGCTGGAGGCACAGGGCATCTCTGCCGACATTGTGGTGGGTACCAGTGCCGGTTCGGTCGTCGGGGCGCTGTATGCGTCCGGCCTCGACGGCTTTAAGATTCAGGAACTGTCCATGAACATGGGGGAAGACCAGGTCATCGACGGTTCGGGCATGTACCAATGCATCGTGGAGACGATGGTCTCGAACAAGCGGGGTTGTATCAAAGGCCAGGCACTGCAGGATTTCATCAACAGGAACGTGCATGACCTTGCGATGGAAAAACTCGACAAGACATTTGCCGCTGTCGCCACCAACCTGAAGACCGGTAAAATGGTCGTGTTCCGCACGGGCAATACCGGCATGGCGGTGCGCGCCTCTTCTTCCGTGCCGGTGTTTTTCGAACCCGTGACCATCAACGGACAGGATTACGTGGATGGCGGGCTGGTCGCGCCCGTGCCTTCAAGCGTGGCCCGCTCGCTGGGTGCCGACTTCGTCATCGCCGTGGATATCTCCGACCGCCCCCAGGATCAAAGCACGGCAGGCATCACCGATATCCTGTGGCAGACCTTTTCCATCTTCGGGCAGACGCTCAACCGCCACGAACAATCCAGCGCGGACATCGTCATCCGCCCTGTCACCCACGGCCTGCCCTCGGCGAATGTGAGCGGCCGCAACAAAGCCGTGCTGGAGGGGGAAAAAGCTGTCGCGGCAATCTTGCCGGAGCTGAAAGCCAAACTGGCGAAATTGAACGAGACCCGGCATGTGGCGGGGATGCCGTGAATACCCATCACCGAATGAATAGGGGCAGGCTGAGCTGCGGAAGGTCTGATTAAGCCCGTCGCACCGGCGAAGGCCGGTGTCCAGTTCAATGAAAGCACTGGATTCCGGCCTCCGCCGGAATGACGAATGAGGACTGAGAACACACTGGTACCGGAGTCAAAATGTTTTCTATACATAGCGACATAAATCTACTGCGCGACTCCGGGACGAGGTCGGGCGGTACTCGCGCTCCT
>CAZMWC010000250.1:0-3476 GCA_964569805.1 uncultured Gallionella sp. | reverse complement strand
TCCATCTCGGCACCCGGCTTGAGCGAGATGCCGCCGCTGTCGAAGGTGATCCCCTTGCCGACCAGCACGATGGGTTTTTGTTTCTTGTCCGCGCCGCCGTATTCCATCGTGATCAGTTTGGCGGGTTGTTCGCTGCCGCGCGTGACGGAAAGAAAAGCGCCCATGCCCAGTTTCCGCATGTCTTTCTCTTCCAGTACGGTGGTCTTGATACTCTTGTGCGCCTTGCCCAGCGCCAGCGCCTTGGCGGCGAGGTAGGTGGGAGTGCAGATGTTGCCAGGCAGATTGCCCAGTGTCTTGGTGAACTCCATGCCGCGTGCCGTTGCGGCTGCCTGAACTAGCGCCGTTTTCAACGCGGCAGCCGGTTTGCCCAGCGTGGCGAAGGTGACACTCTTCAGCGTTGCAGCTTTGGCGGGTTTGCTCTTCAGGCTATCGGCGCGATAGGCGCACTCGGCGGCGGCGAATGCCGCCTGCCTGATAACCCAGCACACATCTCCACCCATGCCTTCATCGGCGATATACAGCACGGCATCCTTGGCGGCTGTGGCATTCAGGGCGGTGAAGATCGCGCGCAAGATTTCCACGCTGGTTTTGTTGTTTAATTCGCCGGCCTTGCCCAAGCCAAACAGCAACACGCGTTCGGCGGCGACACCGGGGAGTTTGTGCAACAACAGGGTGGAAGCTGCTTTGCCGGTCATGTCGCCGCGCGCGACAACATCGCCGAGCGCGTGCTTGGCCGCTTTGTCCAGCGCCTGCCCGGCAGTTGATAATTTGCCGCCTTCGAAGATGCCCACCACCACGCAACCGCTGTGCTGCTTTTCCGGGCTGCTTTGTTTTATGCTAAATTCCACGTGCTGCTCCTTTAGTGAATGAACCTTATATCCCGATGTCCGATTATCCACACACTCGCAGCATAAAGTCAAAGCCGACACGCTTCGGGCTTTTTCATCGTGCCTTGATGAGCGAATTTGTCGGCAATGGCTTGCTAGTGTTCGCGGTGTTGCTCGGCATTGTGGTGATCAACCAAGTGATTCGCCTGTTGAGAGACGCGGTCAACGGCGTAATAACGGTGGACGGGGTGCTGGCGCTGCTCGGCTTCAGCGCCATGAATTATCTGCCGGTATTGCTCTCTATCAGTTTGTTTATTTCCGTCCTGCTTACCTTGTCGCGCTGTTATCGCGACAGCGAGATGGTGGTATGGTTTTGCGCCGGCACCGGGCTGACGCGCTGGATACGCCCGGTATTATGGTATGCCATACCGGTGGTGGCGCTGATTGCGGTGCTCAGCCTGGTGCTGTCGCCGTGGGCGTTGCAGAAAGGCGATGAATTCAAAAATAAACTGGAAAGCCGCGATGACGTGGCTGCCGCTACTCCCGGAGCGTTCCGGGAATCGGCGCAGGCCGACCGGGTGTATTTTGTCGAAAATATGTATGTCGGTTCCAATCGCGTCGGCAATGTTTTTGTGCAGTCGGAGCAAAACGGCAAGCTCGGCACAATGGTCGCCCGGCATGGTTTGCAGGAAACGCAGCCGAACGGGGATCGTTTTCTGGTGCTGTTCAACGGTACGCGCTATGAGGGTGTGCCCGGGCAGCGCGACTACAATATTGTGGAGTTCGAACGTTATGCGATACGCATTGACAGCGTGCCGCTCCAGTTGGCGCAACCCCGGGCGCGCACCATGTCAACACCGGAGCTATGGAACAACCGCACCACGTGGAATATCGCCGAACTGGAATGGCGGGTGGGGTTGCCGATCAGCGCCTTGATTCTCGCCCTGCTGGCGATTCCCTTGAGCCATGTCAATCCGCGCGCCGGACGCTCGCTTAATCTGGCTCTGGCGATCGTGCTGTACATGTTATACAACAACATGATCAGCGTGACCAATGCGTGGGTCGGGCAAGGCAGCCTGTCGCCCGGCATCGGGCTGTGGGGCATTCACGCGGTAATGCTGGCGATAACAGCGGCGATGTTTTACCACCGTATTACGCTGTTTTCGCTGTATAGAGTAATAACGAAAAAACGTGTTGCTCTCGGCCTTCTGCCCAACGGGCATGGCGAGTATGCCACTCCTGATTATGAAACTCACCATGCCCGTTTCCCCCTCCCCAACCCTCCCCCGGCGGGGAGAGCGCAGCGAGGGGGGCGAAGCCGAGCAAACGAATCGCTACGCGAGTTTCACGTTAAAGCGGGAAATTTACGACCCGACCCGGGCGTGAAAGAGACGATGGCTTCCTCTCCCCAAAGTCTTTTCCGGGATTCAAGAAACGAAGAGAAAACATGAAACTGCTGACACGCCATCTCGGTCGCGAAATTTACTTCAGTATCGCACTGGTGTTCGCCGCGCTCCTCGTACTGTTCGCCTTCATGGATCTGATCCGCGAACTGAAAGTAGTGGGGCAGGGGGAATACCATTTTGGTTATGTGTTGGTGTTCGTGATACTGAACATTCCCGGACACATTTATGAGCTATTCCCGGTTGCGGTGCTGGTGGGGGCCATCCTCGCGCTGGTGCAGATGGCGGCCGGTTCGGAACTGACTATTTATCGTGCTTCCGGCGCATCGCTGTGGCAAATGATGGGCGCGCTGTCAAAAATTGCGCTGCCGCTGGTAGTGTTGGGTTTTGTCAGCGGCGAATATGTTGCGCCACCCAGCGAGCAGGCGGCCAAGCAATTGCGCATGAAAGCCCAGAATGCGCAGGTCACGCTCAAGGAATTCCGCTCCGGGGTATGGGCGAAGGATGGCCCAAGCTTCGTGAATGTAAAAAGCGTGATGCTGGATACCAGTTTGTCGGATGTCAATATTTACCGGTTCGATGAGACGCACCACCTGCAAGCGATCATCAATGCCAAGCGGGCGAGTTTTATCGGGGAAAATCGCTGGAAGCTTGAAAGCGTGCTGGAGACGCGCTTCGATAAACAGGGGACCAATATTAGCGTTTCCGACAGCCAGGAATGGCATTCGGCGTTGACCCCCGGCCTTCTGAGCGTACTGCTGGTGGTGCCCGAGCAAATGTCAGCCTACGATCTGTACCAATATACCAGGCACTTGAAAGATAACCGTCAAAAGAGTGTGCGCTATGAAATCGCCATGTGGAGCAAACTGGCTTACCCGTTTGTATTGATGGTGATGCTGTTGCTGGCGCTGCCGTTTGCATCTTACCATCGGCGCGCGGGAGGCATTGGCGCAATGGTATTTATGGGTATCGTGCTGGGCCTGGTGTTTCACCTTGCCGGGCGGATGTTCGCCAGCCTGGGCGCGCTCAATGACTGGCAGCCGTTTATCAGCGCCACTGCCATGACCGGACTGTTTTTATTGCTGGGGATGGTATTGCTGTGGTGGACGGAAAAACGTTAATCTTGCTGTGCCACAAAGCGCTGAAGGGCGCATTGCGGCGTTAAAATCGGGCTCAAAATGCTCGTTTACTCTATGTAAACTCCGCTTTTTCGCCCGATTTTGCCTTGCACTGCATCCCTTGATCG
>CAZMWC010000249.1:0-3535 GCA_964569805.1 uncultured Gallionella sp. | reverse complement strand
CCGCGATGGGCTGCTGGATTTTGCGGTCAGAATCGCGGCTAAAGCCGCTCCCACAGGACGGGGTTAAGTTCCAAACAGAATGCAACACTACACTAGCTTGCGATCCCGTTTGGCACGGATGCGTGAATCAAGACGTGGCCAATGTTCGGCATGGAATTTCTTGTTTGTGATGAGATTCCTTGGCGCAGCTTCCATGACATCAATTCCCCATTGAGCAAATACGTATATTCCGGCATCCGAGAGCGCCAGTTTGCCCAACCACTTGACCCGATCAACCAGATAGCGATCAGGGTTTGCTCCGGCCAAACCCAATGAAATGTAGTTCTCGAAGAATGCTTTTGCCACCGACACAGCTAGACGCGCTTGCTCAATGCCATTGGTATCACGCTTGGATTGAAGGCGATGCAGGTTAACGATGCGGCTTTTGAGTACAAGCGTCGGGTGGAGGATGTGTATGAATCCATATTCTGGATGCTCGAATTCGACAGCAGTCTTTCTGATTTCTTCGTTCGTCAGCCCAATCAATGTTCCCATGAAGTCGACAAACAGCGTGCGTCCATCCGGTGTTTTGTAAGTAACAATGGCTGTGTTTGGCGTATGGTTGTCCGGCTTCGGAATGTTGAGTGTGCCATGCAGTTCTGTTGCAAAGATACGGGCATCATGCTTTGTGGCCAAGACGTCAGCGTCTTGCGTAAGATACGGTGTGTTGCTTTTTGGTACCGGGATATTAAAGAAATCAACCCAGAATGTCAGGGATTGTCCTCCAACCAGGATGGCTGGCTGAGCTGCTTTCTGGAGTGCATGGAAGAATTTTGGAAGGTCGCTCGGCTGGAACCAGTCGTAACCTGCGGCCACGGTTTAACCCGGCATGCGAACGATGCGGAATTCGCGAGGGTCAACCTTTGGAATGAGTTTCGCGCGAGCAACCGCCTTTGCGACTGACAGGCGGCTGGCTTCCTTTCTGGAAGCTGCTTGGCGAGCTGCTTTGTTAAATGAAGGCTTCGCCACGGCAACTTTTGCAAGACGCACGCGTACCTTCGCGGGTTTCGCCTTATTCACAACGGCTTTGATATTGGCCTTTTTCATGCGGGTATCCTAGCACGCCAAGACTTAATTATTCAAGGAAGCATCCGGGATGGAAGTTTCCGCCTCCCATTCGAAAAACTCCACGCTGCAAAAATCCCCGCGCAGGCGGGGAGTTCAGCTTTCTATTTCCCCTCTATCTTCCTGATGGCATCCTGGATTTCCGCCTTGCGGCCGGTGTCCGCATCTTCGCGGCCGGGGCGCGCCGGGGCGTTCAGCGCCTTTTTGAAGTATTCGAGCGCCTTGGTTTTTTCGCCGCGCTCGACCATCAGCTCGCCCATGAAGAAGTTCGGGTCGATGCCGTCCGGGTTGACCTTGAGCGCTCGCTCGAGATATTCCTGCGCCTTGTCGTAATCGCCGAAGGAACCGAAGCGCGGCACCTTGTAATACAGGCTGCCGAGCGAGGTCAGCGCGGAGCCGTTCAGCGCATTGGCGTCGATCTTCTCCGCGGCCAGCAGCAGGTCGCGCGCGGCCTTGGCGGTGCCACCGGCCGAGAAGATGCTCTGGTACTTGGCCAGGGTGCTGGTGATGATCCCTTCCCAGATCAGCGGCTCGGCGCGGCCCGGGTTGGCGGCAGTCACCTGATGCGCTTCCTTGACCAGTTTTTCGAAGGCATCTTCCTTGTTCTTTTCCGGTATCTGGTAAAAAGCTGTCGCCCAATCGCGCTGCAATTTCGCGATGGATTCGTCGAGCGGGGTGGTTTCGGCGAATGCGCTGTTAGCAGCAAACAACAGTGCGATTAACCAGGCGTACTTCTTCATGAATAGCTCCTTTAGCAGTGGTTAGTTGTTGGTTCAAAAAAATGGCAATTCGTCCACGAAAAACACGAAAGGCACGAAATAAAACAGCGGAGATGTCTGTTGAGTGTATTAACCATCTGGTTTTATTTTGTTTCTTATCGGCCTTTGATTTTGTTCGTGTTGTTCGTGAATTTCGTGGACAGATATTTCTACCGATTAATGGATTGGGCGTATTTGCGCGCGATGCGGGTGTTTTTCAGCAGGCCGCCGTCGACCAAGCGCGGGAACATGCCGTTCAGCCGCGCGAAGAAGGACTCCGGCTGGCCGATGAAATGTTCCTTGCAGTCGCGCTCGATCGCCAGCACGATCTGCGCGGCGACGTATTCCGGCTCGTCCATGTTGGTTCTGGTCTCGGCCAGCATGCGCGTGGTGACTTCATCGTTCAGCGGCGTCTTCGTGGCGCGCGGCGAGACGTAGGTGACGCCGACCCGGCTATCGACCAGTTCGCGGCGCAATGCCTCGGAAAAGCCGCGCATCGCGAACTTGCTCGCGCAGTAGGTCGCGAAATGCGGGAAGCCGATCGAGCCGAAGGCCGAGCCGATGTTGACGATGCGTCCGCTGTCCTGCTGCAGCAGAAGCGGCAGCACGGCGCGCACCAGCAGCATCGGCGCGATGACGTTGACGCCGATCATCTGCTCGATGCGCTGCGGGTCGTGGCGCTCGAACAAGGTGAAGTCCATCAGGCCGGCGTTGTTGATCAGGATGTCCACGCCGCCCAGCGCTTGTAGCGCCGAATCCACCGCCTGTTGCGGCGCGCCTTCGGCGGACAGGTCGAGCGCGATGGGCGCGGCAAAGCCGCCGCGCTGATTGATTTCGGCGCAGATCTCCTGCACGCGCGGCGCGTTGCGTTCGACCAGTGCCAGCCGCGCGCCCTTTTCCGCGAGCAGCAAGGCCAGGCGATAGCCGATGCCGCCGGCCGCGCCGGTCAGGATGATGCGTTTACCCGATAGATTCATGCTCCGATTTCTCCTTGTACAGCTGTTCGATGGACGTTTGATACTGCGACCAGATCGCCTCGCGCTTCAAGCGGCCATTCGCGGTCAGTTGCCCGTTCTGCGGCAGGAACGGCGCCTGCGCGGGCAGCCAATATTTTACCTGTGCGTAGTCCGGCAGCACGCGGTTCGCCTCTTCGATGGCCTGGTTTACGGCCGCAAGCGCTTCGGGCGTGGCGCCGCGCGGCACGATCACCGCCACGTTCCACGGGCGCGCCTCGCCGAACACCGCCGCCTGCGCGATGGCCGGGTGCAGGGTCAGCTCGCGCTCCACCCATTCCGGCGACACGTTGCGCCCGAACGAGGTGATGAAAATGTTTTTCTTGCGCCCGGTGAGATGCAGGAAGCCCTCTTCGTCGAGATGCCCGACATCGCCGGTCGGCCAGAATGCGCCGGGTTGCAGCGGCGCATCACCGGTATAGCCGAGCAGCGTCGCGCCCGCCACGAGGATCTCGCCATCTGCGGCAAATTTCACCCGGGTATGCGCCAGCGGCTTGCCGACGCTGCCGATGCGATGTTCGCCTTCGGTGTTGAGCGCGACCACCGAGGCGCATTCGGACAGGCCATAGCCCTCGAACACCGGAATGCCGAGTTTCTCGGCGCGCTGCAGCAGGCGCGGCGCGACCGGCGCGCCGCCCACGGCGACGAAGCGCAACTGCT
>CAZMWC010000248.1:0-3552 GCA_964569805.1 uncultured Gallionella sp. | reverse complement strand
TCAACAGCAATTTCATGCTGTCCCGCATTATGGGCAATCAGCCCTGACAGATACATCGCATCCGGATGGTTTGGAACCGCCCCGAGGATTTGCCGGTAAATGGCTTCCGCCTGGGACAAATGCCCCGTCTGGTGGTATGCCATACCAGTATGCAGGGATTTTTGAATCGATGCATCCAGAATAGGTGTTCTTTCCGCAGCGGATTCCTTATTCCGCAAGGAGCCACAACATTGCTTGAGTTTTTTGCCGCTGCCGCATGGGCAGGGGTCATTACGGCCTGTTTTTTTCATGATGATTGATAAATCAGCGTCGATAATGAAGGGCGCGGCTCTTTTTTGAGTAGTCCGGGGTGGATGTTCCCCGCACTAAGGGCGAGGGCAATTCGCTATTCGGCAAGCCGGATGCGGAATTGACACCGGGCAATCCGCCGGGCGGCTATTTTCCGAGTTCTTCCACTTTACGGAGAATCTCGCGCGCCTGCTCATCGCTCAGCAGGGCGGCGCTTTCGGGCGCGTATCCGTGCGGGCAAAGCAGCTCACCCCTGACTACGCCGAACAAACGGCAGATAGCGGGGCGTACGGCATAGACGGAACATTTTTTGGTTTCAGTATTGAGCAATGGGCACGTATATATCCCTTGCTTCAAGTTATTTTGCATCTGCTGCTTGACATCTTTGGCGGTGCGCCCGGAAGCCTGTATACAGCGCATATATTCGAGCCGCGACAATTCGAGCGGCCCGCAACAATCGTAGCACCCTTCCTTGCATTTGAACGTGGGCAGGCCGCTCAAAAGCTCATCTATCTTGGCTAGTTTTGCGGTGTTATTCATCTGGTTATCCTGATCGGAAAGCTGTGAAGATATTTGGTGCGGCATTATAACTGACCGCAACAATAAACAAAGGAGACCAGATTCTTCCCTGTTCATTACATCAACTGCTTTTGCTGTTGTTTGTGGGTTCCGCTTGCGCTACACAGCCTATCCTGCGTGAGCTTTTATCTAAGTTGCAGGGTGGCTAGCAGTTCCATCAGATGACCTGCATACCCACCTAATTCAATAACTTCGTCACCGTTGCCACAATCCCGATGCCCGCTGCAATGAGCGCCCCCATCTTCATGGTCAGCCTCAACTCCATCATTTTCAGGTCATCTTTCGTGGCAAGCCGTTCATCAATCAGCTTGGTCTGCTCTTCAGCCAACACCTCTGCTTGACCGAGCGGCATTCCAGCCTCCGTCAGGCGCTTAATAAATTTATGCGTATCGAATGTCAGCGTACTCATGGCAATTTACCTTTCGGTACTTCAATATCGGATTACAGGCCGCATTGTTACCGATAGCGACAGTTGACGCAACCACAAAAAACAGGGGAGACCGAAGTCTCCCCTGTTCGTTACATCGACTACTTTAGCCGTTAACCAAGACTAGGTTGGCGTAGTTTGCCAACCTAGTCAGATGGCTATGCAAAGCTGTTTGATGGGTATCGCTTGCGCTCAACCCATCCCACGCGAGCTAACTTACCATGAAGTTTCCAGCATGAAAGTGGTCAGGCTATCGCCACCCGACAGCGCGCCGCTGGAGACGGTAGCCCTATTTGCGCCGCCCAGATCCCAGGATGACCCACTGTGCTTGGTGTGAACCAGGTGCAATGCAACGTTCTGGGCCAGGTCATAGATACCCTGCACCATGATCGCATTGTCCTTGTTCAGCGTCGCTAAGCCATTATCACCCCTCTTGATTGCGGCGCCGAGGTGCAAGGTATGTGGAATCACGCTGTAGTCGGCGCCAATAACCCAAGCTGTCTGTGCGTTGGGGTTGCCGTTGAACAGGTTGCCAACCAAAGCGCCAGCGGCTGTGCCGGGAGCGCGGGCATAGTTTGCATACAGGCTGAAGTCCTTGCCGCCCAGTTGGGTTTGGCCCTGGAAGTCCAGAACGGTTGCCTTGGTATCCACTTGGGTAAAGGTGGGGGCTACATAGTTGCTGCCGCTCGCTACGCCCAGACCGATGTGCATGCTCCAGTCAGCTACCGTTGGAGTAGCAGCAATACGCAGCCAGTTGCTTCTCAATTGAATGGAGGATCCGCCGGAGGCCGTGAAATTAGGCGACCAACGGGTCAGGTTGATGTAGCCCATGTCGTTCCTGGCAACTATCGCCAAGCCGGTTGCGTCCACGGTATTGAGGCCAATCTGGTTCGCAGACTGGATAATCCTGTCTTCGGACCAGCGGATCGCACTGGTCAAACTGGCGCTGCTCAGCTCGAAACCGAAGGCCGGGCCGGCACCAGCAGTGAATGGAATGACGCTCAGTTGTGCGCCGCCCAGGTCGAACGAGAAAGGCAGCTTGATACCAGCAATGGTGGCTCCAGCAGTCGCACCAGCAAGATTGATTTCGGAAAAGACGCCGATATTCTCGGCAACGCGTCCGCCGACAAATAACGCGAGTTCGTCAGGAATCTGCCATTGGCCACCGTTGGTGGTTTGGCCGGAGAGCACACCAACACCATCGGTACCATTGGTTTTCTGGTAACGCGCCTTGATCAGCATGGACATGTTCAGGGTATCGGGAATGGACAGGTGCTCACCTTCCACTTTGCCCTGTGCGCCCATCATGGTGTAGCCGGCTGCCTTGAAAGCCATACCAAAGCTGTTCAGCACGGGGAAGTGCTGTTGATGACAAGCGTTACATGCCATGCCGGTCTGGCGGGCAAATGACGGAATAGCGGCTGCTTCCGGGGCAAATGCGGTTGCTGCCAACGCGCCTGCCAGAGTAAGAACGATTTTCTTCATTGTGTATTTCCTCTTTAAACGATTAAAAAGTTGATTGATTTTTACGACTCGAAGTGATGGGTTCAATCCTGCTGCCACCACTGGGGACGGACTTTATAGAGTGGCGGGAGGGACTGTCAAAAGTTTGTGCGGAAAGTGTGGTTTTTTTGCAACATGATTTTTGTAACTGGCCTTTTTCTATTTCTGGTTTCTCTACACTGCGGCCCATTATGTTAGGATTTACGCTAGATCAAACTTATGGAGAAGTATCATGGACTTCAAAATTGAGTACGAGCGGGAATCCGACGGCCGCTGGTTGGCCGAGGTGGTCAGCCTGCCTGGCGTACTTGCATATGGCTCAACGCAGGATGATGCCATTGGGAAGGCGGAAGCCTTGGCCTTGCGTGTGCTTGCCGAGCGTATTGAGACAGGCGAGAGCCGCCCTATCCCCATCCACATTGGATTTGCCGCTACAGCATGAACCAGTGGCCAGCCACCAAGGCAAATCGCGTATTAGCCGCGCTGCTCAGGCTTGGTTGGTCTACCAAACGTCAAGCCGGTTCACATCGCACCCTTTCTCGCGATGGCTGGCCTGATTTTGTTTTCGCCTTTCACCCTGGCGATGAAATTGGGCCGCGTATGCTGACTCGAATAGCCAAACACACCGGATTAAAGCCTGAAGACCTGTAAGTTTGGCTGACACTCCCGCAGCCCGAATGCACTAAAACGGAAAGCTGACCATGGATAAGGAAATGCAACAATTTCATGACAACCCTTATTTATCCTAAAAAAGC
>CAZMWC010000247.1:0-3566 GCA_964569805.1 uncultured Gallionella sp. | reverse complement strand
TTGCAAGAGCGTATTACTTCGACCAAGGTGGGTTCGATTACTTCTATTCAGGCCGTGTACGTTCCAGCGGATGACTTGACTGACCCGTCGCCTGCGACCACCTTCCTGCATTTGGACTCGACCGTGGTGTTGAGCCGCGATATCGCTTCGCTGGGTATCTACCCTGCGGTTGATCCGCTGGACTCTACCTCGCGTCAGCTCGATCCATTGGTGGTTGGCGAAGAACATTACTCTGTCGCTCGCGGTGTGCAGCAAACTCTGCAACGTTACAAGGAACTGCGCGACATCATTGCGATTTTGGGCATGGACGAGCTGGCACCAGAAGATAAACTGGCTGTAGCCCGCGCCCGTAAGATCCAGCGTTTCCTGTCGCAACCGTTCCACGTGGCCGAAGTGTTTACCGGTAGCCCCGGCAAATACGTTACCTTGAAGGACACCATTAAGGGCTTCAAGGGTATCGTCAACGGTGATTATGATCACCTGCCGGAACAAGCGTTCTACATGGTTGGCGGTATCGAAGAAGCCATTGAAAAAGCCAAGACACTCTAATCAAGGGGAAATCTGATGGCTATGACCGTACATGTCGACGTGGTTAGCGCAGAAGAGTCTATCTTCTCCGGACTGGCTGAAGTGGTTGTGGTTCCAGGTGAAATGGGCGAGTTGGGCATTTATCCGCGCCATACTGCATTGATGACGCGCATCAAACCCGGCTCGGTCAGAATCAAGTTGCCTGATCAGGAGCGTGAAGAACTTATCTACGTTTCGGGCGGCATGCTGGAAGTACAGCCCAGCGTTGTCACCATCCTGGCCGATACCGCGATCCGCGGTGGTGATCTTGATGAAACACGCGCGCTTGAGGCGAAGAGGGCGGCAGAGGAAGTGATGAAAAATCGCACTTCCGATATCGATTACGCACAAGCGCAAGCCGAGTTGCTGGAGGCTATCGCGCAGTTGCGCGCAATTCAACACTTGCGCAAAAAAGCAGGGCATTAAATTTCAGGAACATGCACAATGCTGTTCACTTTATAAAAATTTCCGTTCGCCCTGAGCTTGTCGAAGGGCTCCAGTTGCGAAGCTGGTGGTTCGACAAGCTCTGATGGAACAACTAAGTATTGACTAAGCACGATAACCCCGTGCCAAGTCACTACTTAACCACGAACGGTTAAGTGAACAGCATTGGGGACATGCACACAAAAAAAGCAGCTTAAGCTGCTTTTTTTGTGTCAGAACATACAGCTTGTTTGTTCCACTTCACCGAATCTTCGGTGTCCCGCACACCACATCGCCATTTTGCGCGCGATGGCGTAGTGCGTGATCGATCAGCACCAGTGCCAGCATCGCCTCGGCGATGGGTGTGGCGCGGATGCCGACGCAGGGGTCGTGGCGGCCTTCGGTGGAGACCATCACCGGGTTACCGGCCTTATCTATCGAGCGGCGCGGGATGCGGATGCTGGAGGTGGGTTTGACCGCGTAATGTGCGACGATGTCCTGACCGGTGGAGATGCCGCCGAGGATGCCGCCGGCGTTGTTCGATAGGAATCCGCCCGGGGTGAGTTCGTCGCCGTGTTCGCTGCCCTTCTGCGTGACGCAACTGAAACCCGCACCGACCTCGACGGCTTTCACCGCGTTGATGCCCATCAGCGCGTGGGCGATGTCGGCATCCAATCTATCGAACACCGGCTCACCCCAGCCCACCGGGACGTTCTCCGCCACTACGGCGAGTCTTGCACCGATGGAATCGCCGGACTTGCGCAGTGCGTCCATGTAATCCTCGATCTGCGCGATATAGCTTGCATCGGCAATGAAGAAACTGTTGCCATCCTGGCTCAGCTCTCCCCAGCTCTTGAACGGGATTTCGATCTCGCCGAGTTGCGCGAGATAGCCGCGCACGATGACACCGTATGTCTCATGCAGCCATTTTTTGGCGATGGCGCCCGCTGCCACACGCCCTGCAGTCTCGCGTGCCGAGGCGCGACCGCCGCCGCGATGGTCGCGGATGCCGTATTTCTGCCAGTAGGTGTAGTCGGCGTGGCCGGGGCGGAAGGTCTCGGCGATGCTGCCGTAGTCCTTGCTGCGCTGGTCTTCGTTGCGGATCAGCAGCGCGATGGGTGTACCGGTGGTCTTGCCCTCGAATACGCCTGACAATATCTCCACCCTGTCGGATTCTTGCCGCTGCGTGACGTGGCGCGAGGTGCCGGGTTTGCGCCGGTCGAGTTCAATCTGGATGTATGCTTCGCTCAACTCCATCCCCGGCGGGCAACCGTCCACGATGCAACCGATGGCCGCGCCATGCGACTCGCCAAAGGAGGTAACGGTAAACAGTGTGCCGAAAGTATTTCCAGACATGATGTTATCTCGCTAAAAAAGTGCTTGAAGTTTAACATACACACCAGCTGGAGCGGATACTCGCATCCGTATGCGGATGGGAGTGCTCGCGCTCCAACAAACTGTGACAAACAACAAAGGGCAAGATTATGAAAGCTATCCTCGCCACTGCCGCAGGCGGCATCGACGTACTGCAACTGCGCAATATAGCAAAACCCGAACTTGCTTCGCCGCACCACTTGCGCGTAAAACTCGCCGCTGCCGGGGTGAATCCGCTCGATGCCAAGCTGCGCGCCAAGCCAGCATATCACCCCGACAAACTACCCGCGATTCTCGGTTGTGATGGAGCGGGTATCGTGGACGAAATAGGCAGCGCGGTGACGCGCTTCAGGCTCGGCGATGAGGTGTATTTCTGCAATGGCGGGCTGGGTGGAAATCAGGGCGACGAGCCGGGTTGTTATGCGGAATACACCACGCTGCATGAAGATTACTGTGCGACAAAGCCCGCCAACCTGTCGTTACAAGAAAGTGCCGCGCTGCCGCTGGTGCTGCTGACGGTGTGGGAGGCGCTGGTCGAGCGGGTTAATTTGCAGGCCGGGCAAACCATCCTGATTCATGCCGCTGCAGGTGGCGTGGGGCACATCGCCGTGCAGCTTGCTCACCATCTGGGCGCGCGCATTGCGGTGACGGTTGGCAACGATCAACAAGCCGGGCTCGCGCACGGCCTCGGTGCGGAAAGAATTATCCGTTACAAGGAGCAGGATTTCGTTGAGGAAGTGCTGCAATGGACTGAAGGGGAGGGCGCCGACATCGTGTTCGACACCGTGGGTGATGAAACTTTTCTGCGTTCGCTGCATGCGGTGCGCATTGGTGGCAAGCTGGTCAGCATTCTCGCCACACCACTAGCTGCTGCCGATGTGCAGCTGGCTCGGCTGCGCAATCTGTGCTTGTGTTTTGAGCTGATGCTCACCCCGCAATTGTTGAAGCAACATGACGAGCGTATCCGCCAGCGCAAGATATTGGAACAAGGTGCCAAGCTGGTCGAGCAAGGCCAGCTCGGCGTATTGGTTTCGCACCGCTTGCCGCTGGAGCAGGCCGCCGAGGCGCACCGGATGATCGAGACGGGTGGCATCACCGGGAAGATCATTTTAACGATGGGTTGATCCGTGCTTATCCGGTTGTTTCTCAAAATAACACCTACCGTAGGGCGGATGAGCGCAGCGTTATCCGCCGTATGTGGG
>CAZMWC010000246.1:0-3569 GCA_964569805.1 uncultured Gallionella sp. | reverse complement strand
GGATACCGTCTGCCGCGCGGATGTGGGTGTTGGCATCGGCGAATACATACAACTCACCGCCGCGCGCGCGCACTTCCTGCAGGTTGGACTTCAGCTTTTCCAGCAGCGCGTCGTTCGGCGCAACCGAGATCACCGGCATCTCCTTGTCCACCAGCGCCAGCGGGCCGTGCTTGAGTTCGCCTGCCGGATAGGCCTCGGCGTGGATATAGGAAATTTCCTTGAGCTTGAGCGCGCCTTCCAGCGCGATCGGGTAATGCAGGCCGCGCCCCAGGAACAGTGCATGATGTTTGTTGGCGAACTGTTCGGCGAGCGCCGCGATCTGCGGTTCCAGTTCCAGCACTTTCTGCACCGCGCTGGGCAGGTGGCGCAACTCGTGCAGGTATTGTTGCTCGTGTTGCGCGCTCAAGCGGCCACGCTGTTTGGCCAGCACCAGCGTCAACAGGAACAGCGCGGCAAGTTGCGTGGTGAACGCCTTGGTCGAAGCCACGCCGATCTCCGGCCCGGCGCGTGTCAGCAGGCGCAGCTTGCATAACCGCACCAGCGCGCTTTCCGGCACGTTGCAGATCGCCAGAGTGTGACTGTGCCCCTGCGCTTTGGCATGATTCAGCGCGGCTTGGGTGTCGGCGGTTTCGCCGGATTGCGAGATCACCACCACCAGCGTCTTCGGGTTCGGCACGCTGGTGCGGTAGCGGTATTCGCTGGCGATCTCGACACTGGTGCGGATGCTCGCAATCTCCTCCAGCCAGTATTTCGCTACCAGACCGGCATGGTGGCTGGTGCCACAGGCCAGGATCAGAATGCTGTCGATGTCATCAAAAGTGGCTGCCGCTTCTGCGCCGAAAATACCCGGTATCAGGGATTGGCTGTTGCACACCGATTCCAGCGTGTTCGCCAATGCCTGCGGCTGCTCGTGAATCTCCTTTTGCATGTAGTGGCGATACTCGCCCAGCTCCACGCTTTCATTGCTCAACTCGCTGACCTGTACGGCGCGCTCGATCTGCCTGCCCGCCGTGTCGAAAATGCGGTAGCTCTGCCGTTGCAACTCGACCACATCACCTTCTTCGAGGTACACCACATTGCGTGTGACGGGCAACAGTGCGGAAACATCCGAAGCGATGAAGTGTTCACCGGTACCCACACCCAACAACAAAGGGCTGCCACGCCGCGCACAGATGAGTTGATCGGGGTTATCGGCCGCGATCACGCCGATAGCGTAAGCGCCAACCAACTCGGAAAGCGCCGCCTGTGTAGCTGCCAGCAGATTGTTGCCACGCGCATAATGGCTGTGGATCAGGTGCGCGATGACTTCGGTATCGGTGTCCGAAGTGAATACATAACCCCCGGCAGTCAACTGAATGCGCAGCGCTTCGTAGTTTTCGATAATGCCGTTATGCACTACCGCGATGAGATCATTGCTCATGTGTGGATGAGCATTGCGCTCGCTCGGCACGCCGTGGGTTGCCCAGCGGGTGTGTGCGATGCCGATTTGTCCATGCGTTGTCGCAGTCTTTCCCGTGAGCTCGGCGACCCGCCCGGTGCTTACTACCCGCGACAATTTTGCATCATGCCCCACCACCAGTCCGGCCGAGTCATAGCCGCGATATTCCAGGCGTTGCAGCCCTTCCAGCAAGATCGGCACAATATTGCGTTGCGCCACGGCACCGACGATTCCACACATCTTTATAACCCCTGTGAAAGGTGAAACGTGAAACGTGAAACGTAAATCCTCCCGGCAGGGAGGGCGGCGCGCAGCGCCGGGTTGGCATCACTTTTCACTTTTCACCTTTCACATGCTTCGTTGGTCTCTTCCATCCTGAAACAGTCACCTGCTTGCTGCGCGACAAACTAAGCTCATTCTCCGGCGTATCTTTGGTAATGGTCGAACCCGCACCGATGGTCGAGCCTTTACCCACCGTTACCGGCGCGACCAGTTGCGTGTCCGAGCCGATGAAAACATCGTCTTCGATAACGGTGCGATACTTGTTAGCGCCGTCGTAATTGCAGGTGATGGTGCCCGCGCCGATGTTGACGCGGCTGCCCACCGTGCTGTCGCCGATGTAGGAAAGATGGTTGGCCTTGCTGCCCTGCCCAATCTCGCTGTTCTTGATTTCGACGAAATTGCCGATGTGCGCGTCATCGTGCAGCTTGGTGCCGGGGCGCAGACGGGCATATGGCCCGATGTGGCAGTTAGCCCCCACTTCGCTGCTATCGATGTGGCTGTAAGGCGCGATTTGTGTGCCTTGCGCGATGCTGGCGTTGCGGATGACGCTGTAAGCACCCACCCGCACATTGTCGCCCAGACTCACCCCGCCTTCGAAAATGCAGCCGATATCAATCTCGACATCGCGCCCGCACACCAGCTTGCCGCGTACATCGAGTCGCGCCGGATCGGCCAATGTCACACCGTGCGCCAGCAAATGCTCCGCCTCGGCCTGTTGCCAGATGCGTTCCAGCACCGCCAGTTGCGCCTTGCTGTTGATGCCGTGAATCTCCCATTCGTGGGTTGGCTGCACGGTATGCACCGCAATGCCCTGTTGCACTGCCATGCCCACGATGTCGGTGAGGTAGTATTCAGCCTGTGAGTTATTGTTCTGCAATTTTGCCAGCCATGCGCGCAATTGTGCGGTCGGCGCTAGCAGAATACCGGTATTGACTTCGTGTATATCCCGTTCTTCTATCGAGGCATCTTTTTCCTCGACGATGCCGAGTACGTCACCTTGTTCATCGCGCACGATGCGGCCATAACCGGCCGGATTGTTCAGCTGCACCGTCAGCAATACCAACCCCTGTCCAGCCTGTAGCATCTGGTGCAAGGTGCTGTGCTGAATCAGCGGCACATCGCCATATAACACCAGCGTCTGGCCCGTATCCTCCAAATGCGGCATCGCCTGCTGCACCGCGTGGCCGGTGCCAAGCTGCGGCTCCTGCATTACAAACCGTGCCGCATATTGCTGCATCGCCTGCGGTACGGCCTCGCCGCCATGACCGTACACCACGCAAATTTGTTGCGGCTGCAACGCGACCGCGCAATCCAGCACATGCTGCACCAGCGGCTTGCCCGCCAGCGCGTGCAGCACCTTGGGCTTGTCGGAATACATGCGCGTGCCCTTGCCGGCAGCGAGGATGACGATATTCAGCGGGGTCATATTCGGCTTTCTGAAGATGGCAGATTATAAACAAAAGCGGTGGGTAGACGGGGAGTCAATTCACGTGACCAGAACCATTCTTTGCCGAGCTGCTACGAGCTGTCGCCAGAATAGGCCTTTTGGCATATTGACTTGCTGGCTGTGGGGGAATAGGGTGCGGGAGGGTTGGCTGGGGAAGGGAAATCGTGGTCTGTCGCTGAAGTTTCTCGCTGGCCACGATAAGCTCGTTGGGTTAATCATGGCAGGTGCAAAAGTTTTAGGCCGTACTAAAATCAGCTAACCGACTGGAACTGCTGTGATTATGAAGCTTTATAAACAAATAGACCACTGCTTGATGCAATGTTTTGCGTCAAATAGGATGGCCACTTAACGTTGAACTAAACCGCTACGCGGTGGCGCTCCGATCCCATCGCATTCCGTTTC
>CAZMWC010000245.1:0-3576 GCA_964569805.1 uncultured Gallionella sp. | reverse complement strand
ACCTTGCGCCAGCATGTAGTAGAAAAGAAACCTGCGCCCACCATCACCCCGGAAGAGTTGCTCAGTCTGCGGGAGAAGCTGCACTTGTCGCGAACCGTATTCGCCAGGTACTTGCGCACTAACGAACGCACACTGGAAAACTGGGAACAAGGCCGAGCAAGTCCGAATGCCCAGGCTGCGATTTTGATCCGCATGGTTGAGCGCTACCCGGATACAGTCGAACGTCTGTCTGTTATCTGATTGCCGCTTGATAAGCACAACAGCGATGCTCTTGTGCAAGGTCTTGTCGCAGGCGCTATTTGCGGCACCCGGACTGATTCTTGTAACGCTTCATCTGCCTGCGCGCATACAGGCCGTGGCAGAACAGGCCGAGCGTGGCGCACAACGCCAGCAGCGCGAACAGCGCAAGCCCAAGGGAGATGGTTTCAGCCATGCAATGCCTCCTGCGTCAGCCGTGCATGAGCCGCATCGCGGCGCTTGGTCTGGCTCTTCCACCACATCCACAGCCCGGTACCGCCGAGGAAGGTCAGGATGATGCCCAGAATGTCGATCCATATCCACACGTTTGCCTTGCCGAAAAATGCCTTGCCGGTATGCAAGTCGGTCACCAGCTTGCCCAGTGTGATGCGTTCGGCTACGGTCATTTTCGCGGGAAGTTGCGCCAGCGTTTGCCGCACTTCGCCGGCAGACTGCCATTTTGTCCCGTCGTGGCTGACCAGCAAGCCCTTGTCCTTGATGGCCACCGTCACACTGCCGTCGGGATTGAGGCTGGCATTCCAGGCATCGCCCTTGCGGGCATTGCGCCAGCCATCCTGCATCAGCACCCAGACGCCGTTCTGGGTTGCCGCCACGATGCCCCAGGGCGCAGCGACGATGTCGCGCACCTGGGTGCCGCCGAGTTCTTCGATCACGCGCGCCTGCCCGTCAACGATGCGGTACAGGCCGACCTGCGTGCCGACCCAGTGATTGCCGTCCGGCAGCGCCAGACTGGCGCGTATTTCCATGCCCGGTGCGGCCATCTTGCCGTAGCCCGGCAGCCAGCCGACGATGCCGGACAGGTCGATCTCGTTGAGTTTCAAAGCCTGCTTGTGGGCGATGAATAACGAAGTCATGCCGACCAGCAACATCGGCACAACGAGAATGACCGACACCCAGTTGTGCCAGTCGCGTGCTTTGAGGTTGAGTTTCATCGTGTGCTCCTATTCATGATTAGAATTTTCCTTCCAGGGTAAGGAAGATGGTGGGTTTTGTTGTTTCGCCGTCCAGCTCCAGGCGCAGCAAACTGCCGCTGCCGTCGAGCGTCAGGTGCAGGCTGGCGATCTGGTAGCCAGTACCGAGGCCGGACAGCCAGAGGCGGCGGGGTTGGGTGGGGTACGTTTCAGGGATCATGGCGCGCCGTTCAGAACCTGCTTTCGAAGGTCAGGAAAATCGTCGGCCTGGAGTGCTCGACTTTGGCTTCAGCCGTATCGAACGTACCGTTCGCCTTGTACTTGGTGGTTGATTCTTTCTTCTCGATGCTGAGCACGTTCTTGGCGACCAGGCGCAGCTCGGCCAGCGGGCTGAATACTTTGGTGACGTAGAAATCGAGCAGGGTCGCGGCATTACGATTCTTGACCTCGCGCACACCATCCGGATTCAGGCCGTCGGTGGTGTATTCGGGCTGCAAGTTGACGGCAAAGCCGCCGGCCCATTTCGACGGGCGATGCTTCCAGTCCAGCCCCACATTGGTGATGCGCGGTGGCAGGTCTTTCACATTTGCCCAGGTGCCCGTGCCGGTGTTGCGCGCGCGGCCACGCAGTTCGGCATGGCTGCCGGTAAGGCTTAGCTCGTGCGCGCCCTTGTCCAGCACCGGAACGCGCCAGTCCAGCTCGGCACCCCAGAAGTGCGCCTCGCCGACGTTCTGTGGCCGCTGGACGAACCGCGCACCTTCCGCTGCGGTGACCTTCTGGATGAAATCCTGCACATTGCGGTCGTAGAAATTCACGCCGACCACACCGCGATTGCCCTGGAAGAATTTCTCCACGCCCAGCTCGAGGCCGGTGGCGTGTTCCGGCTTCAGTTCGGCGTTGCCGCCCTTGTCCGGGTTGGTGCTCGTGTTCGCACCGGTGGCAAGCGTCACCAGCGGGTTCACGTCATCGAACTTGGGCAGTTTGAGCGTCTGCGCCACGCTGGCGCGCAGGTTCATATCGTCCCTCACCGCCCAGCGGTAATGCAGCGAGGGGTTGGGCGAGGCCTGCGTGCCGGAACGCGTGACACCGTTGCGGTCGGTGGCGTCGCGCGTCACGCGCTCATAGCGCAGGCCGGGTGTGAGCCAATGTTTGTCGGCAAACTGCCATTCGTCCTGCATGAAGAGGGTGGATTTGGCTTCCTCGATGTTGTAGATGTCGTTGGCACCGGGTGCCTTGGGGACGCTGTTTTCAACGACGGATTTGCGCTTGTCATACTCGGTGGCGCGCCGCTCCAGCCCTGTTTTGATGGCGTGACTGCCAAGCTGCAGGTTGATGCCGCCACCGGCGACGATCTGGTCTTCCTGGATATTTTCGAGCTCCTGGGTACGCTTGGTGATGACACCCGCGCCATTGGCTTCGGTGGCGTACTTGTCCTTGTCGCTGGTGCCTTGTTGCAGCACCGCCTTGGCGTACCAGTCGCCCCAGCCCACCTTGCCCTCGTAGCGCCCGCCGAGGCGGGCAAGCTGGTCGTCCTTGTCCTCGGCATTGCTGGTCAGTTTGGTCAGCGTGCCGGCACCGTTGCGCACTTCCGCGTTTTCGCGTTTATCCTCGGTGCCCGACGAGACATAGGGATCGAGAACCAGACGGTCATCGCCGAAACGCCAGGTCAGGCGCGGCGTGAGCAGGGTTTCGGTCTTCTTGACCGGCTTCGGCTTGTGTTCCCGCTCGGTGATCGTCCCGGCAGCGTTGAATTTATCCTTATCCTCGACAATGTCCTCGGCCCCCACCGTGTGCGAGGCAGCAAGCAAAATGTCGAGGTTGTCGATGCGGCGACTCCATTGCGCGACGACATCGCCCACGTCGAGGCTGCCGTTCTTGCCATAGGCGGCGCGCAGGCGGGTGATTTCGTCGACGCTGTTTTTGAGCACGATGTTGATGGTGCCGCCGATGCCGCCGGCATCGTATTCGGCGCTCGGGTTGCGGATGATCTCGACGCGTTCGATCATGTCAGCCGGCAGGCGGTCCACCTGCATCTGGCGTTCCTGAGCCGCACCGGCAATCGGCTCGCCGTTGATGAGGAACTGGGTATAGCCCTTGTCCAGCCCGCGCATGCGCACATCTTTGGCTATCCCCGCCGGGCCGGTGAAGCTCATGCCCGGCAGGCGGCGCAGCACGTCGCCCACCGTGGCATCGCCGTAGCGTTCCACCTCTTCTTCGGAAACGACGATTTTTTGCAGCGGTGCGTTTTTGCGTTCGACCTGCGCGTCGCGCTGGTCGGTGACCATCACTTCCGACAGGGTTTGTTCGGGTTGGGCATGCGCCTGCTGGCAGAGCGCGGCAATCAGTATGGCGAGGGTGTTGCGGTGAAAAGTTTGCATGGTTCCAGTCTCCAGTTTTGCTTGAGGCG
>CAZMWC010000244.1:0-3579 GCA_964569805.1 uncultured Gallionella sp. | reverse complement strand
AGTCGCGGGTTGAGCAAGGTTGGGCGGGGCGGCAGATAAACGCTATTCGTTAGGGGTTTATACGTGATATTGAATATCGACCTAGAGTCTAATCTACTTGACGTTCGAGGATGAAGGTACGCCAGGGTACATTGTCTGCTCCTGATGGCATAACAGACAATTGAGTCACAACCAATCATGGCCGCAATGGCCGAGGATGCGACGGTCAGGATTCGGCCTAGGTGGACGGTGATGTGAATTTGCGGTGGAGCGCATACTAGGGAGCTTCATTTACGCCGTGAAATAATTAGTTTTCGATTGGTTATCTGTTTTTTGAATATGCCGACGAATAGCGGAATAAGCGGCGCATACATGAAAAAAATGTCATTTTAGGCCGGACTGCACCAATGCCAACTTATCTGCACGTGTCAATTTTTTGATTTCCATCTCGCGCTTTGAGGCGACAGATCGGTCAGCGCAAGACTCCGCAAAAATGAGTTCAACGGGCAGGCGCACCCGCGTGTATTTGGATGCCGTGCCTGCATTGTGCGCGGCGAGGCGTTTCTCCAGATCGTTGGTGATGCCGCAGTACAAAGTATCGTCGGCGCAGTGCAGCAGGTAGCAGAACCATCCCATCCCCTCTCCCTAACCCTCTCCCACAAGGGGCGAGGGAATGCGGCGCAACCATGCATAGGCCAACATCAGCGCGATCAGCAGCATCACCGCCGCGTTGCCCCAACGCACATACGGCGTGATGCCTTGATAGCCTTGTGCCATGCCGTTCAGCACGGCCTCCTGATGTTGCGGCAGTTGTTGCAGAACTTTGCCGTCCGCGCCGATGATGGAGGTCACGCCGGTGTTGGTGGCGCGCAGCATCATGCGGCCGGTTTCCAGCGCGCGCAGTTGTGAAATCTGGTTGTGCTGCGCCGCAGCGTGTGAATGGCCATACCAGGCATCATTGGTAAAGTTGACCAGCAGCGTGGCTTCGGGCAGTGCGCGGATAATTTCTTCGCCGAACACATCCTCGTAGCAGATATTCGCCGCCACGCGCTGCCCGGCGACATTGAGCGGCGTTTGCTGTTTTCCGCCGCGCGCCAGGTCACCCATCGGGATGTTGAGCACGCCGTTGATGAACCAGCCGATCAACGGGCGCAGCGGAATGAATTCGCCGAACACGACCAGATGCTGTTTGCGGTAGTGCTGTTCTTCGGCCATGCCGAGCGTAAACACGCTGTTGTAATAGCCACCCGCATCACGCTCGAATGCGCCGATCAAGATGTCGCCGCCATTTTGTTTGGCGCGTCCGCGCAATTGTTCGACCAGCGCTTGCGGGACTTCGTGACGCAGCAGCGGCAATGCGGTTTCCGGCAGCACCGTAAGCCTCGCTTCGCTTTGCATCGCGAAGCGGCGATAAGTTTCCAGTGTGCCAACCAGCGCGTCTTCATTGAACTTGAAATCCTGCGCGATGTTGCCCTGCACCAGCGCCACACTGAACGGTTCGCCAGCGGGCTGCGTCCATGCAATATTGCGCAACGCCGCGCCACCGATCCACAGTGTGAACAGCACCAATAATGCCGCACGCCCGCGCCTGTTATGGCGATCATTCCACCCTATGACCAGCAGGCCGGCGCTCACTGCCGCCACCAGCGATACACCGTACACACCGAGCAGCGGCGCATAACCCGCCAGCGGGCTATCCGAATGCGCATAGCCCAGCGTCAGCCAGGGAAAACCGGTAAAGATCGTGCCGCGCACCCACTCCGCCAGCACCCAAACAGCCGGCATCAACAGGCACAACGCAATATGGGTTGGAATGGATAAAATTGCATCCGGTTTGGCGCGGCGCGCTTGTTCCGGGCTTTTGAACCACACGCCTTTTAAGGCTGGCAGGCGTGCCTGCGCATAGCCTGCCAGTGCGGGAAACAGCGCGATAAATGCGGCAAACAACAACGTGGCAAACAGCGCCAGCAGCATCGGCATGTCACCATAATCGTGCAGCGCGACATAAATCCAACTAATGCCCGCAACGAACAAACCCAAGCCAAAAGCGAAGCTCATCCGCGCCGCAATACGCGGTGTATCGGCACGCTGCCATAGCGCAAACAACACGGCAAGCGCCAACACCGGAACCGGAAACAGGCCGAACGGCGCGAAACCGAATACGCAAGACAATCCCGCGATGAAGGCGGCGATCATATATTTCCGAAATGGTGGCATCTGGCTGCACGCTGCATAAGACATGCGGAGAATAACCGATAACGCCCGGGACGGCATTTGTGATTAAATTGCCCCCCGAACATTTGAACCCTCCCCGCTCATGGAAAAAATCCGCCTGTCTAAACGCATGTCCGAACTCGGGCTGTGCTCGCGCCGCGAGGCGGATGACTACATCGAAAAGGGCTGGGTGCAGGTGGATGGCGAAACCGTCAGCGAGTTGGGCAGCAAGGTTTACCCGACCCAGCAAATCACCTTGCGCAGTGCCGCGCAAAACACCCAGCAGCAGCGTGTGACGATTCTGCTCAACAAGCCCATCGGCTACGTGTCCGGCCAGGCGGAGCATGATTACAAACCGGCCATCACCTTGCTGGATGACGCGACGCGCTGGACGGAAGACTCGTCGCCGTTGCGTTTCCATCGCAGCCAACTCCTCGGCCTTGCCCCGGCAGGCCGCCTGGATATTGATTCGCAGGGTTTGCTGGTACTCACCCAGGATGGCCGTATCGCCAAACAATTGATCGGCGAGGATTCCAAAGTGGACAAGGAATATCTGGTGCGTGTGCAGGGCCCGCTGAAGGACAGCGGGCTGGCCTTACTTAATCAGGGGCTCAAGCTGGACGGTGAATACCTTAAACCAGCCAAAGTGACTTGGCAAAATGAAGACCAGTTGCGCTTCATCCTGCGCGAGGGGAAAAAACGTCAGATACGCCGCATGTGCGAACAGGTCGGACTGAAAGTGACGGGCTTAAAACGCATCCGCATCGGCAAGGTAAAGCTGGGCAATTTGCCGGTCGGACGGTGGCGCTATCTGGGCGAAAACGAACAGTTTTGACCCGATGGGTATTTCTGCCGGGTAAAAAAATCCCTGTAATTCCGAATCCAATTCAATAACAGTCAGATAGGGTGTCCGCGCCCAATGATGCTGGTGTGGAGATGCTGCCGCGCTTGCGCGGGGTGGAATTCTTTGCTCTAATTACGCCTGACGTTTTGATAATCGTACAACAGTGGAAACGAAAGAATGATGAAACCGGCACAGGTGGTCAAGGCATTGGCGGCACTGGCGCAACCAACCCGGCTGGCGATTTATCGCCTGCTGGTGGCGCGCGGGCCGGAAGGCGTTGCGGCGGGGCAGGTGGCCGAGAAATTGAAGGTGGCTCCGGCCACACTGTCGTTCCATTTCAAGGCGTTGAGCCACGCAGGCTTGATCGATAGCAGACAGGAAGGGCGTTTCATTTACTATGCCGCAAATTTTGCGGTAATGAACGGGATGGTGGCTTACCTGACAGAAAACTGTTGCGGTGGCGATGCTGCCGTCTGCCAATCGAAGACGAACTGAGTGTAGGAGCGGGCCATGCCCGCGAAACGTTCTATCGCGGGCATGGC
>CAZMWC010000243.1:0-3593 GCA_964569805.1 uncultured Gallionella sp. | reverse complement strand
CGGCTCGTAGTAGAACGGCAGCGGATCGAAGAAGGTCTCGATGCGTTTCGCCAGATGCGCGGGCGGCTGGCGCGTGATGCTCCGGCCCTGCGCGGCAAGGCGGAACTTCTGCAACACTTCCGAATACAGGTGGATCAGGATCGGCTCGGCATAGCGCGTGATGCCGCTGTGCCGCGACCATTCGAGGTAGCCCTTGTTCCAGTTGCGCATGTACTGGTAGGAGCGCGGCAATTTATGGTGATGCACGCAACCATTTTTGGCGTACATCTCCCACTGGTTCGGGTTCGGCTCGCCCTTGATGGACTTCTCGCCGCCCTTGCCGCGCCAGCCTGACAGGAAGCCGATACCGGAACCCGGTGCAGTCTCCCAGTTGACGATGAAGTCGGGATAGTCGCGGTACTTGCGCTTGCCGTCTTTGTCGGCGAAGGCGGGAAGCTTGAGACGCGTGCCGAGTTCGATCAGCACCTCCTGGAACGGCTTGCATTCGCCGGTCGGCGGCAGCACCGGGATACGCACCGAGTCCACCGGGCCGTCGAATTCCGAGATCGGCCGGTCGAGCATGGACATCACGTCATGCCGTTCCAGATAGGTCGTATCCGGCAGAATCAGGTCGGCGAACGCGGTGGTCTCGGAATGGAAGGCATCGCACACCACGATGAACGGGATCTTGTACGTGCCGTCCTCTTCCTTGTCGCACAACATCTTGCGCACTTCTGCGGTGTTCATACTGGAGTTCCACGCCATGTTGGCCATGAACAGCAGCAGTGTGTCGATCTTGTAGGGGTCGCCGCGCCAGGCGTTGGTGATGACGTTGTGCATCATGCCGTGCACCGACAGCGGATATTCCCACGAGAACGCCTTGTCGATGCGCACCGGGCTGCCGTCGGCATTGACGAACAGGTCATCCGGGTCGGACGGCCAGCCCAGCGCCATGCCGTCCAGCGGCGTGTTCGGCTGCACCGCGCGCGGGTCGTTCGGGGTGCGCGCGCAAGGCGGAATCGGGCGCGGGAACGGTGTCTTGTGGCGGAAGCCGCCGGGTCTATCGATCGTGCCCAGCAGCGTCATCAATATCGACAGTGCGCGTATCGTATGGAAGCCGTTGGAGTGCGCGGCCAGTCCGCGCATCGCGTGGAACGAGACCGGATTGCCGGTGACGGTGTCGTGCTCCTTGCCCCACGAATCGGTCCATGCGATCGGCAGTTCGATCTTCTGGTCGCGCGCGGTGATGCCCATCTCGTGTGCCAAGCGGCGGATGGTCGCGGCCGGGATGCCGGTGATCTGCTCCGCCCACTCCGGCGTGTAGTCCTTGACGCGGCCTTGCAGCAACTGGAACGCGGGCTTGACCGGCGTGCCGTCGGCCAATTTGAATTCGCCGAGCAGGAACGGATCAGCCCCTTCAGTATGCGTGACCACCAACTTGTCGGTGTTGCGGTCCCACCACAGTTTGTTCTGCGGGTCGTAGCAACCTTCTTCCTTCGGAACCTCGGTGCGCACGAACATACCGAACTCGTCATGAGCTTCATCGAGGTTCACCAGTTGCCCGGAGTTGGTGTAGCGCACCAGAAATTCGCGGTCGTACAAACCGAGCGCGATGATTTCGTGGATCAGCGCCAGCATCAGCGCGCCGTCTGTACCCGGACGAATCGGCACCCACTCGTCGGCGATAGCCGAATAGCCGCTGCGCACCGGATTGATCGAGATGAAGCGGCCGCCCTCGCGCTTGAATTTGGAGAGGGCGATCTTCATCGGGTTGGAGTGGTGGTCCTCCGCCGTGCCGATCATGATGAACAGCTTGGAACGTTCCAGATCGGAACCGCCGAATTCCCAGAACGAGCCGCCGATGGTGTAGATCATGCCCGCCGCCATGTTGACCGAGCAGAAGCCGCCGTGCGCCGCGTAGTTGGGCGTGCCGTACTGGCGCGCGAATAGGCCGGTCAGCGCCTGCATCTGGTCGCGCCCGGTGAATAGCGCGAATTTCTTCGGGTCGGTCGCGCGCAGCTTGCCCAGACGCTCGGCGAGGATGCTGAACGTTTCTTCCCAGCTGATTTCCTCGAACTCGCCTGCACCGCGCTCCGCCCCCGGCTTGCGGCGCAACGGCCTGGTCAGCCGCGCAGGCGAATACTGTTTCATGATGCCGGATGAACCCTTGGCGCAGATCACGCCGTTGTTCAGCGGGTGATCGGGGTTGCCGTCGATATAGCGCACCTCGCCATTGCGCAAGTGCACGCGGATACCACAGCGGCACGCGCACATGTAACAGGTGGTATTGCGCACCTCGTTCTTCGCATCCGCGACAGGCGGGGCGAGCGGGTCGTGCAATGGGATCGATGGCATGGGCGGCTAGTTTGTTCGTGTGATTATCGCGGCGCGACGGCCTCACCGAAATGGTCGTTTTTTCAGGTGCGCAAGTATGCGTTTCGTGCGGCGCAGCTGCCATAGCCGTTATGAGGGGGACGGCATAACCCGTAAGGGGGGTGCGCCCATCAACCCATGAGAGGTATCGCCGACCCGGCGAGGTTGCTCTAATGTGCGAGCCTGCGATTTTGTTAAGCAGTTGGCTAAATTTACGGAGACGAGTATGGCATTGGTAAACCCGCACGGCGGTGGTGATCTCAAACCCTTGTTGCTGGTGGGTGAGGATTTGATCGCCGAACTAAAGCGCGCCCGTGCATATCCGAAGGTGGCCGTGAGTTCGCGCGAAAAAGGCGACCTCATCATGCTCGGTATCGCCGGTTTCACGCCGCTCGAAGGCTTCATGACCCATGCCGATTGGCAAGGTGTGTGCGACGACATGACCATGACCAGCGGCCTGTTTTGGCCCATCCCGATCACGCTCTCCACCGATAAAAACACCGCAGACACCATCTCTACCGGCAGTGACATCGCACTGATCGATCCAGATGACGGCAGCATCGTTGCCACGATGATGGTCACCGAAAAATATACCATCGACAAGGCACATGAGTGCGCCACGATCTTCGGCACCACCGACCTCAAGCATCCCGGCGTGAAGATGGTAATGGAACAAGGGGAAGTCAATCTCGCCGGCCCGGTAAAAGTTTTATCACAAGGCGGTTTTCCGCAAAAATACGGTTCGCTATTCAAGACACCGCGCGAAACGCGCGATTTGTTCAATGAATTGGGCTGGAACAAGGTCGCCGCGTTCCAAACACGCAACCCGATGCACCGCTCGCACGAATATCTCGCCAAGGTGGCGATCGAGGTTTGCGACGGCGTGCTCATTCATTCGCTGCTCGGCAACCTCAAACCCGGCGACATCCCCGCCGAGGTGCGCACCCACGCCATCATTGCGCTGACCAAAAATTACTTTGTCGCCAAGACCGTGGTGCAAGCCGGTTACCCGCTCGACATGCGCTATGCCGGGCCGCGCGAGGCCTTGTTGCACGCGTTGTTCCGCCAGAACTACGGCTGTTCGCATCAGATTGTCGGGCGCGACCACGCGGGTGTCGGCAGCTATTACGGGCCGTTCGATGCGCATCATATTTTCGATCGCCTGCCCAAAGGCGCGCTGGAAACGGAAGCGATGAAAATCGATATTTCATTCTGGTGCTACAAATGCGGCGGCATGGCTT
>CAZMWC010000242.1:0-3595 GCA_964569805.1 uncultured Gallionella sp. | reverse complement strand
GGGTGGCGCTGGCCGGGCGCTTGCCGCGCAAGAGCAATGAAAAATACCGCCACGGTATGAGCGTACTCGACCCTACCTGCGGCTCCGGCGCGTTCCTGTTCGCGGCGCTGCAAATCCTCAAGCCGCTGTATCAAGCCTGTCTCACCGCGATGAGCGGCGCACTGCTCGATGCCGCCATACTCCCCTCGCCCGCAGGCGGGAGAGGGGCCGGGGGAGAGGGTACTCTTAAAGACATCGAAGAAATCGTCGAACGCTTCCACGCCGCCGCCGTGGACAGGGAGCGCGACTACGCCATCACCAAGCACATCATCGTCAATAACCTCTACGGCGTAGATATCGAAACGCAAGCCACCGAAATCGCCAAGCTGCGCCTGTTCCTCAAGCTGGTCGCGCTGCTGGAACCGGGCGATGACATCGAGCCGCTGCCGGACATCGACTTCAACATCCGCGCCGGGAATACGCTGGTAGGCTATGCCAGCGCAAAAGAAACAGAACAGGCAGTGACTCAAGGAAAATTTGATTTCGATGATACCTGGGGCAAGATCAAGACCAAGTTAGTTGCAGTGGAACAGGCCTACAACAATTTTCAAATTCAGCAGGTGCAGCGCGGCGGACATGTGTCGGCAGAAGACAAGCAGGCATTGGGTGAGCAGTTGCACGAACTGGAAGAAACACTCAACCACCATCTATGCCGCGAATATGGCAAAGACCCGAGTAAGGCCAAGCAGTATGGCGATTGGAAAGTCAGCCACAAGCCATTTCACTGGTATGTGGATTACTATCCCATCATGGCGGCGGGCGGATTCGATGCTGTGATTGGGAATCCGCCGTATGTTCAGCTATCCGAGATAGGTGACTACAGCGTCAAACGCTACGCCTGTGCAGATTGTGGAAACCTATATGCTGTAATGTTGGAGCGCAGTGCTGAACTCGTGCACTCCCATGGACGAACTGGATTCATCATTCCAGTTTCTTCGATTTCGACAGACGGCTATAGCAGCTTACAAGCTATTTACTCAAAACAGTATTCGCATATCAGCTGCTTTGATGATAGGCCCTCGCGTTTATTTGATGGTCTTGAGCATATTCGATTGGTCATTGCACTTGCTGCCAGAAGTCAGTCGCCACGTTGGGTTACGACCCGATATTACAAATGGACGAGCGAAGAGCGACAAAACCTCTTTCAACGGCTTGCGTACTTTGAAACGGTCACATCGCCTATTGAGAATGCTGTTCCAAAAATGGGTAGCGAGCTGGAGCTATCTATCATTGATAAAGTAAACAGTGCGGGGCGACCGCTCGCTGCTCATCTAAGCTCTGGCAGTTCTAATGTGGTGAACTACTCTCGAAAGGTGGGATATTTCCTTCAGGTCATAGACTTTGTTCCACGAGTCCTTAGCGGTGACGGCACACATCGTCCACCGAGCGAGTTCAAAACACTTTGCTTTTCGTCTAAGGCCGAAGGCCGTGCTGCGTTGGCATTGCTCAATAGTTCGCTATTTTATTGGTTCATGACATTGCTCTCTGATTGTCGCCACCTCAATAAACGTGAGATTGAAGCGTTTCCTGTCGCAATGGAGCTGCTGCTGCCAAAGCATGCTGACTACGTTAATCATTGCATTAGCCAACTTATGCTTGACCTTGAAAGCAAGTCAGAGGAAAGGGTCATGAAGTTCAAACACGATACACTTACCGTGCAGTGTTTATTGCCGAAAAAATCGTGGCATTTGATTCAAGATGTGGATGCGATGATTGCGAGAGCAACCGGTTTGTCCCCGCTCGAAGAGGACTATATCTCTGGGTACGACATCAAATACCGCATGGGGCTGAACGGCCAAGAGGATGACGCAGATGATTGACTTCACCCCCGCCCAAGCCGCCCCGCGCATCGCCAGCCTGCTCGTCGCCCGCGAAAGCCGCACCCTCGATTTCAAGCGTGTTTCCGGCAAGATGGTGGGCAAGGCGCTGGAGGCGATTTGTGCTTTCGCCAACACCGAAGGCGGCATTCTGGCTTTGGGTGTGGCGGATGAAAAACAGGAAAGCGGTATCGCCCGGTTTTATGGCATTGAGGAAAACCCGGAGGCGCTGGATGAACTTATCCGCAAAGTCCGCACCCAGTTTCACCCGCCGATAGATACCATTGGTTTTGTGCGCCTGCCCTGCACCTTGCGAGATGGCAAGGCGGGACATCTGGTGCTGGTGCGCACGGCAAAAAGTGACAAGGTGCATTCCATCGTGGACGATGGCACTTGGACACGGCTGGATGCGGGCAACCGCGAGATGAGCGCCGCCGAGATTACCGAACTTTCTTACCGGCGCGGGGTGCGCAGTGCGGAGAGCGAACCTGTCGCCATTGATTGGAGTTTGCTGGATACACCGACTTGGGCAGAGTTTGCCACCGGGCGCGGGTTTGGTCGCTCTCGCCCGGTGCCGGTGCAGATGGCGCAACTGGGTTTGGCGGAAAAGGTGTCGGGGGAATGGATGCCGCGTTGCGCTGCGGTGCTGTTGTTCGCCGAAGAACCGGGCGGTTTGCTGGCGGCTCACGGCACAAGAGCGGAAGTGCGTTTGGTGATTTATCAGGGCAAGGCGGCAGAGGCGGGCGCGAAGCCCAATATGCGCAAGCCGCCGCGCACGCTACGCGGGCCGTTGATCCGTCTGATCGACGACACGGTGCGCACGGTGCTGGATGAACTCGCGCAGGGCGTGGAGCTTGCCAGCAGCGGCTTCAAGGCGCAGCACTTGTATCCCGAGCGGGTGGTGAAAGAGGCCATCGTCAATGCCATCATTCACCGCGATTACCGGCTCAACCGCGAAATCATCATCCGCATTTTCGATGACCGGCTGGAGGTGGATAGCCCCGGCGTTTTCCCCGGCGCGATCACGCCGGCCAATATCGCCAGCGGCGGTTCAAAGGCGCGTAATCCTTTGGTCGTGAAGACATTAAGAGACTTTCCCGTGCCGCCCAATTTCGATCTGAATGAAGGTGTGCCGATGATGTTTGCCGAGATGGCGCAGGCCAGACTTTACCCACCGCGATACCGTCAGGTTCTGGATGCCAACAAGGAAAACGTGACGGTGACTTTGCTCAATATGGAGCGCCCTACGGTGTGGGATGAAGTGAGCCACTGGATTGATACGCACGATGAGATCGCCAACAAGGATTTATGCAAAATCGCCGATGTGGATACCTTGAAGGCATCGAAGATGTTGATGGCTTGGGTGGCTCAGGGTTTACTTGAGCCGTTGCCTGATCGTGCCAAACGAAATATGGCTTATTCCAAACCAGAGCAGCCGACGAATCAGGCGAGTTTATTATCTAACGCGAAAGATAATAAACTTTGACTTGGTAAAATATCTAAATAAATCATTGTGATGGCAAAACCGTTATTATCTTTTTGGCAAAAAAACGGGACAGTCGGGGTTGGTAACATGGCATTGCTGGATCAACCGTTGACGGCTTTTTTTGCATCCCGCCGTTGTTCCGGGCGGGCGATCCGGGCGGCGATGGATTGGGCGGTAGCGCAGGCGCGGGCGAGAATACCGCTGATCGGCGGCTTTCATTCGCCGCTTGAGCAGTCGGTGCTGGAAGTCATGC
>CAZMWC010000241.1:0-3612 GCA_964569805.1 uncultured Gallionella sp. | reverse complement strand
ACAACTCACCTTTGCGAAAAAGAACGATGCTGCGGTAGCCCTTGGATTTGCTTTCTCCGGGACGGGCAATGCGTTGTTTGATGACACTACCACCCAAGTCCGCATCAATCTGTCCATTTTCAGCTCGTTCGACAGCATCCCAAAGCGCATCAGCCGAGATTTTCTCTTTCCGGGCAAAGCGCCCAAACCATGCGTTTTGGAAAACCTTCAAGCAGAACCTCCAATATTCACAAGTTCAGTGTATCACACCTTGTATTATATTTATGGCAGAGTAATTCTCGATACCCTTGCAGAAGCCGATCTCGTGTGTTCGCAATCCGCGTGGGCAGAAAAACTTGCCCACCCTACAAAACGCGATGCGCGCGGTGTCACGTAATGACTGGAGGATAGAAGGTATAGCGCGGCACTTTTTGCAGGATGTGGCCGGTGAGCGGCTCGAATGGCTGGTGCAGGCGGTATGGGCTATTGGGGAAAGTTTGGAGGCTCATGCTGTCGGCAAGTCTACCACCATGCGAATCATCAACTCCTTGTTGTCAGGGTCGATGCACTCAATAAAGGCGATGCGGCTCTTCCACCTTCTGCGTGTCACCTGCCTTCTTCATTTCGTCCTCTGCTGCTTCCTGCGTATCTCCTGCCTTCTTCATTTCGTCCTCTGCTGCTTTCTGCGCATCCCCTGCCTTCTTTATTTCGTCCTCTGCTGCTTTCTGCTTAACTATTTGCTTTACCTGTTCACGGTTTTCTGCAGGGACCTTGCTGAATGCTTTATATTTCTTACGGGCGGCTTCACGCTGTTTTGGGGTAAGTTTGCTCCACACGACCAAACGTTCGCGGAAACGCTGTTTTTGCTCAAGATTGAGACGCGGGTAATGTTTCGTTGTTTTGAGCAAGCGCTGTTGCTGTAACTCCGGCAGCCCATCCCACTGTTGCGACAAGGGAGCCAATGCCTCTTGCTGTGCAGGCGTAAGCGAGCGCCAAGGCTCTGCCAAAGCGTTAACGGATACGCCAGCCAGCGCCAACACCCAAGAAAGCAGAATTAATAACTTACGCATATACAGGGTAAATTAGTGGTCAACAAAAACCTCTATCGGCAGCTCATCAGTCAGAATCGCAACATCCAGTTCGCCAATGCGCTGCTCTTCTGCGTGATGCCAATAACTCACTCCACTGACAACCACGGACGCAAGCAACCCGGCGATGACCATTTGCTGTATGGATTGCGGCATTACCCAATGCATCCAACCATGCGATGGTCCCGCACCATTTGATGCGAGGGTGAGGTCAGGCACATGGACAGCCTGCCTTTCCAGCGCCTTTTGGCGCGCACGGCTCAACGATAATAGAACCTGCCCACTCATCTGGCGCGTGCCATGATCAAGTAACTGCTTGATTTTAATTGGATCGAATTCAGTATTCATAATTTGACTCCCTTGGCTTCAAGTGCCGCAGCCAGCGTGTGTGTCGCCCGCGAACAGTGTGTTTTCACGCTACCCTCGGCACAATTCATCGCTTTTGCCGCATCGGCGGTATCCAACCCTTCCCAGTAACGCAGCAGGAAGGCTTCGCGTTGACGCGCCGGAAGATTGCCTAACTCACGTTCGATCAATGCGATGACCTGTTTTTGCTGCAAAGATTCATCGGGGGCTGCCGGGGCGGACTGGTTTTCACTGTCCTCAAGTACATCCAGAGGGTCAAATTCTTCTTCCCCATCCTTGGGTTGCAGGGAAGAAAAAAGCGTTGTCCAAGCCATCCGCACTTTTCGCCTGCGGCAGAAATCACGAATCGTGTTTTGCAAAATACGCTGGAACAACAACGGCAATTCTTCGGCAGGTTTGCCGCCGTATTTCTCCGCCAGTTTCACCATCGCATCCTGAACGATGTCCAGCGCATCGTGGTCATTCCGCACAGCAAACACCGCATGCTTATATGCGCGGCGCTCGACACTGCCAAGAAATTGACTTAATTCAGCATGGCTGGCCAGTTTACCCACTCCTCGAAAATTTCGCCTATGGTAACAAATTGCAGCCCGCAACGTGTCAGCGACCATGAAGGCTTCTGATTTCGGCTATTTTCATTATTGATGTGAAGTTTTGTTGCTCCCGTTGTCGCCGGATGAAAGCAACGAAGCGGGTGGCCCAATAGCAACTGCCGATGGTGCGCAGGTGTGTATAGGAAGCCAGCAGGTTGTGCAACATGAGTCCGTCGCGCTTGCCATCTATGCCGTAACCGCGCTCGACGTGGTAAGCAAAACGTGTGTCCGGTGGAAGGTTCTCCAAGCTGGAATAGTGGAACTCGTGTGCCTTGATCTGCTCGGCCGGCACATTGGGGCGCGGCCACGGATGCGCCTCATCTTCCTTGAGATGCACATAGCCGCGACCGATGGGCTTGCCGTGCATCTTCACATCGCCGGGGATCGCGCCAACCATCTGATAAGTGCGCTCCTGATATTCGAGGCTGCGCGACAAATACATCAACCCGCCACATTCGGCATAGGCTGGCATACCGCTTTCGATGGCCTGTTTGATTTCTGCGCGTAACGTGCTATTCGCTTCCAGTTCTGCGGCACAGGTTTCGGGAAACCCGCCACCGATGTACAGCGCATCGATTTCCGGCAAGTGTGCGTCGCGCAACGCATCAAATGTCACCAGTTCCGCGCCCGCCGCTTCCAGTGCGTCGAGATCGTCGGCGTAATAGAAGCTGAAAGCACGGTCGCGCGCGATGCCGATGCGCACCTTGTCGCCGCAAGGCAGCGGGCTGACCTCGGCAGGAAATTGAAGGATGTTTTTTACGATTGCCCCCTCTCCCCCAGCCCCTCTCCCGCGGAGGGGAGAGGGGGGTAGTGGGAGAGGGTTGATGAGAGGGGTTTGCGGCACATTCAGCGGCGCGCTCTGCGACAATGCGAGCAGCTTATCCAGATCAACCTGTTTTGCGATGGCCTCGCCGATCTGTTTGATCTTGGCCGTGGCGACGTGCGACTCGTTGCTGGGCATCAGGCCGAGATGGCGTTCGACGATACTGAGCCGTTCGTCGTGATGGATCGCGCCGATCACCGGCACGTCGGTGTAATGCTCGATGACGGCACGCAACTTGGCTTCATGCCGTGGCCCGCCGAGATTATTGAGGATCACGCCAGCGATATTGATGTCGCGGTCAAATGCCTGATAGCCCAGAATCAACGGCGCGATGCCGCGTGTCATGCCGCGCGCATCAATCACCAGCATCACCGGCAGATCGAGCAGTTTCGCCAGCGCGGCATTGCTGTTGCTGCCGTCCAGCGCGAGGCCATCATACAAACCCTTGTTACCTTCAACCAGATTCACTTCTGCGCTGTGGCGCGCGAAGGTAGCAGCGATATCGTCGCTCTCCATCAGGTACAGGTCGAGATTGCGGCAGGCGCGCCCGGCGGCTTGTCCGAGCCACATCGGGTCGATGTAATCCGGCCCCTTCTTGAACGGCTGCACGATGTGACCGCGCGCCTTCAGCGCGGCGCACAGGCCGATGCTGACCATGGTTTTACCGGAGGACTTGTGTGCTGCAGAAATAAGAAAACGATTCATGCAGGCCTTGGGTTGTAGGATGGGTTGAGCGCAGCGATACCCATCAATTCATCAATCA
>CAZMWC010000240.1:0-3648 GCA_964569805.1 uncultured Gallionella sp. | reverse complement strand
GTCGCCATAACATTCGCTACGCTCATGTGAGTCTCCCCCAACGCTAACGTGGCGCGCTTCTTCCTTTTCATCTCATCACTCATCGCAGCTTGAGAGTTGCCAGCCCAATCAACACCAGCAACATCGTTATGATCCAGAAGCGCACTACCACCTGCGTTTCTTTCCAGCCCTTCTGCTCGAAGTGGTGGTGTAGCGGTGCCATCAGCAAAATGCGTTTGCCTTCGCCAAATTTTTTCTTGGTGTATTTGAAATACGACACCTGGATCATCACCGACACCGCCTCGACCACGAACACGCCGCCCATGATGAACAGCACCAGTTCCTGGCGCACGATCACCGCCACGACACCAAGCGCCGCACCGAGTGCCAGCGCGCCGACATCACCCATGAATACTTCGGCTGGGTAGGCGTTGAACCACAAAAACGCCAGCCCGGCCCCGGCCAGTGCGCCGCAGAACACCGCCAGTTCACCGGCACCTGGGATGTAGGGTATGCCGAGATATTTCGAGAACACCGCATTGCCCGCCACGTAGGCGAAAATCGCCAATGCGCCGCTCACCATCACGGTCGGCATAATGGCCAGACCATCCAGCCCATCGGTCAAATTCACGGCATTGCTGGTGCCGACGATGACAAAATAAGTCAGCGCGACAAACAGGAAAGCACCAAGCGGAAACACCCAGAATTTCAGGAACGGCACGATGAGTTCGGTCTGCGCGGGCAGGGTGGCGGTGTTCCATAAATAGATGCCGACTGCCAGTGCGATGACCGACTGCCAGGACATTTTGGATCTGGCTGACAGCCCCTTGGAATTCCGGTGCACCACCTTGCGGTAATCGTCCACCCAGCCAATTACGCCGAAACCCAGTGTCGTAAACAGCACTACCCACACGTAGTGGTTGCCCAGATCGCCCCACAGCAACGTGGTGATGACAATGGAGGTGAGGATCAATGCGCCACCCATGGTCGGCGTACCCGCTTTCACCAGATGCGTCTGCGGGCCGTCGCTGCGTACCGACTGGCCGATCTTGTAAGCGGTCAGCTTGCGGATCATCGCCGGGCCGACCATGAACGAGATCACCAGCGCAGTCATCGCCGCCAGCACGGCGCGCAGCGTGATGTAATTGAATACGCTGAAAAAGCGGATGTCCTGCGCCAACCATTGCGCTAGTTCAAGCAGCATGTTTTCTCCTTTGGTGAGTGGTAAGTGGTAAGTGGGGGGCAGTTTCCCCACTACCTACTTCCAACTTACCACTTACCAGGTATTTCACCACCCGCTCCATCTTCATGAAACGCGAACCCTTCACCAATACAGTGGTGTTTGCATCCAGCTCTTTTTCAAGCTCGGCCAACAAGTCTTCAATGCGCTCGAAGTGGCGCGCGCCGCTGCCGAAAGCCTGCGCGGCATTGCGGCTCAATTCGCCCAACGCATAAAGCCTTTCAATGCCAGCGCGCTTCGCCTCTGCACCGATCTCCGCATGCAGCGCCGCTGCGTTGTCGCCCAGCTCGCCCATGTCGCCCAGCACCAGCACGCGCTTGCCGCCGATCTGCTCCAGCACGCCGATCGCGGCGCGCATCGAGGCGGGGTTGGCGTTGTAGGTATCGTCGATCAGGGTCGCGCCATTGCGCGCCGTTTTGCGTTGCAGGCGCCCGGCCACGCCGCCGAACCGCTGCAAACCGGCGGCGATGATTTCCAGCGGCACGTTCAGCGCGATGGCCGCAGCGGTCGCCGCCAGCGCATTGCGCGCGTTGTGCGCACCCGGTACTTGCAGCTCGGCGGTGAATTCGCCGTGCGGCGTTTGCACGGTCAGGCGCAGCCCCGTGCCATGCGGCTGCCATTGCCCGCAGATGTCGGCATGCTGGTTCGCATTCGCGCACCGTGCCACGCCGTCCAGCGCGAATTCAAGCAGCGGCCGCGTGCCCGCCAGTACGCGCCACAGCGGCGCATGTTCGTCGTCTGCATTGATTACTGCCGTACCCGTGTGCGCCAGCCCGGCGAATATCTCGCCCTTGGCGCGCGCCACCGCTTCCACCGAGCCCAGCCCAGCCAGATGCGCGCCGCTGGCGTTGGTAATCAGCGCCACATCGGGGCTGGCGATATGTGTCAGGTAATCGATTTCACCGGGATGGTTCATACCCATCTCGATCACCGCATAACGATGCTGCGCATTCATGCGCAGCAAGGTGAGCGGCATACCGATGTCATTGTTGAAATTGCCCTGGGTGGCGAGCACACCTTCCTCGTTCCCTGCTGCCGCGCGCAGAATGCCGGTGAGCATCTCCTTCACCGTAGTCTTGCCGTTGCTGCCGGTGATCGCCACCAGCGGGATGTCAAATTGTTTGCGCCAATACGCCGCCAACTGTCCCAGCGCGAGGCGCGTGTCATCGACAAGCAGGATTGAGGACTGGGGACTGAGGACTGAGGGGCACGCTTCGTAACTGCCGGCATTGACCATCACGGCCACGGCACCGGACTGCAATGCACCTGTTACAAACTCATAGCCGTCGAAATTCTCGCCACGCAATGCGATGAACAAATCGCCGGCCTTGATCTTGCGGCTGTCGGTGGATATCGCATCAAAGCGCATGTCCGCGCCGATCATACGTGCATCCAGCACTTCAGCGGCTTGCGATAGCAGCATCATGCCGATGCCCTCCACGCTTCCAGCGCCAGCCCGGCAACGGCCACATCGCTGAATGGGTGCTTCACGCCGCCGATCTCCTGATAATCCTCGTGCCCCTTGCCGGCCACCAATACGGTATCGCGCCGCTGCGCCATGCCGATGGCACGTTCGATGGCGGCAGCGCGCTCGACGATGATTTCATGATTCCCGGCATTCATGCCGGCCAGCACTTCGGCGATGATGCGTTGCGGGTCTTCGCTGCGAGGGTTATCGCTGGTGACGATGCAATGATCGGCGAATTTTTCGGCAACCAGTCCCATCATCGGGCGTTTGCCGCGATCGCGGTCGCCGCCGCAACCGAACACACAAATCAATTTGCCGCCGCTTGATTCGTTCACTTCGCGCAACGCCAGCAGCACTTTTTCCAGCGCGTCCGGCGTGTGCGCATAATCGACGATGACCGTCGGCTGCCCTGTGTTGCCCAAGCGTTGCATCCTTCCAGCCACCGCCTCAACCCTGCCCAGCGATTGCACCGCTTCATCCAGGGGCATATCACTTACCAGCAGCGCCACTAGCGCGCCCAGCAGGTTCGCCGCGTTGAAACGCCCAATCAGCGCACTGTGTAGTTGCGCGCTGCCCCAGCTCGAATGAACGCTCAAGCACAGCCCCCGCGCGCTCATTTCGGTGATATGCCCGTACACCATGCGGATGCCGAGCCGTTCAGCCAGTTGCAACGCGGCATCGCTCATGCCGTAACCGGCAATTTCGGTGCCCGTGTCATGCGATTCCCTGTTGGCGCACAGCGTCTCGGCCAGTTCCGCGCCAAACGCATCGTCGAGATTGAGCGCGGCACACTTCAGCGTATCCCAGTCGAACAGCTTGCGTTTGCTCGCCGCATAGCTTTCCATGTCGCCGTGGTAATCGAGGTGATCGCGGCTCAAATTGGTCAGCAGCGCCACCTCGAAACGTACGCCGTTCACCCGCCCCTGCGCCAGCGCGTGCGAGGACACTTCCATCGCCACGG
>CAZMWC010000239.1:0-3669 GCA_964569805.1 uncultured Gallionella sp. | reverse complement strand
ATTCATTCGCACGAACAAGAGCTTATGTGCGAATGAATTCGCACCTACAAGAGCGACGCAACATCTTGGATAAGCACAACATTCATCATCAGCTGCGGTTTTTAGGATCAAATGGATAGGCGAGGAATGAGCGAGCGCGTGACGCAGCGGTTCGCCCGCAAAATGAATTTATAGAGGTTCCCTTATGAGGGTACCACCAGCGTCGACACATCATTGGCACCAATGATCTTCTGCATGATGCTGGCGTTGCCGCGCAGGAAAGGAATCAGGTGATAACGCTGTCGCCCGATAACGATCAGATCGGCCGCATTCTCTCTGGCAACGGCAATGGTCTGCACCGCCGGATCACCGTCGCACACTCTGCCTTGTACGCGCTTGGCCAACGTTGAGGCAAGCGCGACATACGATGCATTGAGGCTTGCGGTTTTAGCCTGTTGGGCTTGGTTTTCCGCGACACTGACAATAGTTAGCGGCAGGTCGCACACGGTGGCGATCCCGGCTGCCAACTTGGCGATCTCCTGTGCGGTGGGCGTATCGCCGGCCGAAGCCAATATCCCGTGCTGCCAGAATCCCGCATTACGCGGCACGGTCAATACGCAACAGCCCGCATCGCGGATCACCTTGCTGACCATTTCGCCGACCAGCAGCTTGGCGAGAAAACCTTGCTTGCCGCGACGACGGATGATGATCAGGTCGGTGCGCGTTGACTTGGCTTCTTCCACAATCTCGCGATGCGCCTCCGTGCCGTGCCGCACCTGCACCTCAAGTTCTACTCCTGCCGCACTGGCGCGCTCGCGCAATGCAGCGATCTCCTCTGCCGCCAGTTGGTCTTCGCGCAAGGACAGTTGCGGTGCCGCAACCTCGTATTCGGGGTTGCTGTCTATCGGCACCACCGCACGCAACGGCACTGCGCAATGTTTCGCCATCGCGAACGCGATGCATTCGGCACCGACATCGAACTCGGTGAGTTCGGTCGCCAACAGGATGCGGCTGAATGGATAGCTACTCATAATGATGATCCTCAAGCCGGGCAGGCCAGAGCCAATGAAAGTCGGGTTCTGCATGACCGCTTCGACATGCTCATGGCAGGCATGGTGGTCAGAGACCACCCTGCGGTTTCCGTTGAAAAACTTTTGTCATATTTTGAGATCATTTGGCTGGTGAGAGACTAATGCCCTGCGGTCAGAATACCGGATGCCGCCAGTAGTTGCACGAGCAGCGCGATGATACATAACGCCACGAATACCCAATCTTTTCGACGTGCATAGATCGGCATTACCGCCAACAGACACAACAACGAACAACCAGACAGCCAGGCGATGCCCAGCAACCCGACAAAATCACCCTGATTGACCAGACTTATCCAGCTCCAGCCAGTCGGTGCGCCGGTTTGTTTCAGGTATTCACCTGTGGGCAGATTCCACACATTGGGCATCTGATCCAGGGGGATATGCGCCGGCATCCAGCCGAATACATACGCCAGAAAGCTGATAATCAGAAGCGCCAAACCGGAGCGTGCCCCCCAACTCAACCAAGTTGCGTAACGCTGCTGCTCGACGGAAATATGCGAATCATTATTTGTGGTGTTCATAGCCAGATTCCCAATCCTTTAAGCAAGGCGCGTAGTCCGGCGAACAGCAGCAGCGTAATCACCAGCTTGCGCACCACTGATGCTTTGAGCACATGCAGCAGGCGCGCGCCGATGAATGCGCCCAACATCATGCCGATCACCGACGGCACGGCAATGATCGCCAATACCGCGCCCTTATTCAGATATATCCATGCGGCCGACGAATCCACCAGCGTCAGGATGAAACTCGATGTGCCTGCGGATACCTTGAGCGGTGCGCCCATCAATAAATTCAGCACCGGCACGTTGGCCCAGCCCGCACCCATGCCGAACAGTCCGGCAAGGAAGCCGATGCCCACGAACAGCACTAGGCCGAGCGGCGTGCGATGCACCTGCCAGTTAATCTTCTGGTTGCGGGCCGCATCGTGAAAAATACCGTTTATGGACAATGCCTCGGACAGTCTATCCGGTACGGCAACTTCCGGGAATTCTGATTTTTTCGCCAGTGCCATCAGCACCACGATGCCGAGGATGGTGATACCGAGAGCGATCTGCACCAGCGAGGCTGGAATGGCGAGGCCGATCATGGCACCGGCAATGGAGCTGGCAGAAGCCAGCACCGCCAACGGCAAAGCCAGACGTAAGTTGGCGAGCCCGCCGCGCAGCAGCGAAGGCCCCGCCGCCAGTGCGCTCGCCAAAGCGACCAGCAGACCCGCACCGCGCACGAAATCCAGATGGAAAGGAAAGAAGCCGCCGACGATGGGCACAAACAGCACGCCGCCACCCACGCCGGAAGGCACGGCGACGATGCCCAAAAAGAAGCAGGTGACGAACAGCGCCAACGCCCATCCCCACCAAGGCATGCTACTCCCATCCGGCAGGCTTTCGGCAGCGTGGGCGCCTGCCGCAAACAACGACAACACGAGCAGGAGCAACAACGCGTTGGCTTTGAGCAAGCCACCGGTATTCCGCAGTCTGGAAACGACCTCGTCAAGCATCAGAGTTCACCTCGGTAACAGAGACTTTCCGAACGTCGGCTTCCGACAGGCTGCTAGACAACACCGCGATCAGGTCAAACTTATCGAGGGATCGAAGCGCGCGTTGCATCGTTCAGCCTACAGTCTGGTAATAAAGATTTTGCGGATGGTTGGCCTGCGCGAAAAAAAACCAGCGCTCCGCCAGCAGCCCGACGTATTGAAGTATAAACGCAACACCGAGCATCGCGGGCGTAAACATACCGAGCGCCAGCAGGGCCAGCGGGATAACAAAAGCCAGCAGCAGGAAAGCCGGTTTGATCGCGCGCAGGAAAGCATCGCTCTTGCCGTGAAAGAATTCGCGCGTGTTGAACGAGCCGCCCATGGCACCCATCGAGCGCTGCACGATACGCGGATGCTTGATGCCGATCGCGGTCTGCATGGTGGATTTCGGTTTCAGGCGCGCGTTGCGCGCCAGCGATACAGCGCGCCCGGCGAAGGACAGCAGGGTAATGATGATCGCCCAGCCGACAAAGAAGTTGGCCTGCGCCGGCGCGGATACGGCAGCGTACGCGGCCGCGAACGTGAAGCCGGAGGCACCGCCGAGCAGGATGTAGTTGATGACGGTGAGCGGGCTATGCCACTCGCGCAGGAAACGCAGGCAGGCGTAGATCATCGCGGTGCAAACGAACAGCGCAAACGCCAGCAGCATGCCGCCGACACCCAGTGCGATGCTGAGATCGACCTCCAGCCCGTCGGACAGCACCACCAGCACCGGCTTCCAATCGAGCAAATGAGCCGCGCCGTAAAGCGACACCGCGCCCATGAAGGCGGGCAGCGCGATGACCTCGCGCGACAGCCAGGAGGTGCGCCACTGTGTCGCCGAACGCCAGGCGCGTTCGGGGCGACCGAGGTGGAAGAACGACGCGACCAGACCGCCCGCCAGGAACAGCAGGGCCAGCAGGCTGCCGTAACCGTAGAACTCGCCGGTCTGCATCGGCAGCAGACCGAACAGCGCATACGATTGATGCGTGAACAGCGCGAGGAACAACCCTTGCCCGGCACCGAGCAGCGTGGTCAGAAAGATTACGGAGAATGCAGGTTTCATAAGGTTCCCATAATTCG
>CAZMWC010000238.1:0-3696 GCA_964569805.1 uncultured Gallionella sp. | reverse complement strand
AAAGGGGTCAGCATCGCATTTAATTTTCCAACATCATGCCACGTCGCCCACGCATTAACACGCCGAACATCCCGCAGCACATCGTGCAGCGCCGACTCAGTTCGCGATCTCAATGCGGTTGCGGCCGGATTCCTTGGCGCGGTAGAGCGCACGGTCTGCAAGAGCAAAGAATTCATCCAGCGTGCCGTCCCGGTCTATCACGGCGAGACCGATGGAGACGGTGATCTTGAATTGCAGGTCGCCGCTATGTATCTCGTTAGCGGCAACCATGATGCGCAGACGTTCGGCGATCGATCTGGCCTCGTCGACCCCGGTGTCCGGCAGCAGGATGGCGAACTCCTCGCCGCCGTAGCGCGCCAGCAGGTCGTGCGGACGCAGGTGGACCTGCATGATGTTCGCCAGTGATTTCAGCGCCACATCCCCGACCAAGTGGCCGTAGGTGTCGTTGACGCGCTTGAAGTGGTCGATGTCGAGCACCATGACGGCGCTGTGAGCATGGTCGAGCGCGCAGCGGTGCAGCACGCGCGGGAACGCCTCGTTCATCCAGCGCCGGTTATGCACGCCAGTCAGCGCATCGACCGTGGCCTGATGTTCATACTGTGTCCGTTTGTTGTACGAGGTGAGCAGGGCGGAATTGTCGCAGCGCATGCGTCCGGCGATGATGGACAGCAGGTTGCGCGCGACCTCGTGCGACTGGTCGACCAGCGACCACACGGTGTCGTGCGGCACGGCCAGCACGCGCGTGGGCTTGGAAGCCACCACCAACGCCGAAGGGTTCTGCCCGTCCACCAGCGAGATCTCGCCGGTGCATTCTCCGGCGATCAGAGAGGTATGCTCCAGCGTCGCCTGCCCGATCAGGTTGACGCGCAATTCGCCTTCCAGGATCAGATACAGGTGGTTGTTGGGTAATTCCGGTTGCAGCAGCTTCTCGCCGACGGCCAGATCGCGCAGCACGCTGCGCTCCAGCATGTATTCGACCGAAGAAAAATTCAACTCCGTAAACAGGCTGTTCTGTTCGATCAGTGCACGATCCTGCTCGTTCATGACTTCCCCCTGTCGCACGCTTTGCAGTTCGCGGCAAACTCGCCGTGCATTGAAGAATAGGAAATTCAACAGCACAAGTCAAATTAACTTCTCCCTACATCACCTCGCGCCATCCTATTCCCATGAGCACCAAAGGTAAAAAGTATCGGGGTCGTATCGGAGTCGATTTTTTAACAAATTGAGATAAGCGTGGCAGGCGCGAGGCCGATCCGGCTACCGGACAGATCAAAAGCTCGCGATAAGACTAAATTTGCCGCTTGTTAAATGAGTCAATTCGGGCTAACACTAGCCCACTCATTCAAAGCGAGGTGCATCATGCAAACCGTCAATATCCATGAAGCCAAGACTCAGTTCTCCCGTTTTGTCGATCAAGCGGAAGCGGGCGAGGAGATTGTGATTGCTCGTGCGGGTAAACCGGTGGCGCGTTTGGTGGCGTTGGCAAACCCGGAGAGCAAGCCACGCAAGCTGGGGTTGGGCAAGCAGCAATTCAATTTCCCAGTGAACTTCGACAGTTTGGATGCCGTTGAAATTGCGGGGATGTTCGAGCAAGGCAAGTAGGTGGCGGCGCACGTTTATTTGCTGGATACCAATGTGCTGCTCGCGGCGTTACTCGCGCCAGAGCGTTTGCCACCGGAAGTCGTGGCGGGTTTAACCGATTCATCCAATACGGTGTATTTCAGCGCGGCCAGTATCTGGGAGGCAGCCATCAAGCGTTCGTTGAATCGGGCGGATTTCGATTTCTTACCCGAGGATATTCATCGACTGGCATTGGATACGGGTTTTACCGAGTTGCAGGTAAAGAATGAGGCTTGTTATCCATTGGCAAATTTGCCCTGGCATCACCGTGATCCGTTTGATCGTTTGCTTATCGTACAAGCACAATCATTGCCTGCCCATTTACTCACGACGGATGGCGCGCTGAGCCAATACACCGGGTTGGTTGTTTATCTGACCTTGAAACCTTAAGCGCAAAGAATCTTTTTGCGTTTATAATTCGCCCCCTCCGAGGGGTGCTGCAGCGGGTCTGGACAACCAGTCCCCCGTCAGGCTCGGAGCCACAACCGTTCCAACCGCACCCATTCATTAACTTTATGAATGGAGTGTTTATGAACGCCGCTTTCACCGATTACAAAGTCGCCGATATGTCCCTCGCTGCATGGGGACGCAAGGAACTCGCCATTGCCGAGATAGAGATGCCCGGCCTGATGGCGATCCGCGAGGAATTCGCCGGGAGCCAGTCGCTGAAGGGCGCGCGCATCACCGGTTCGTTGCACATGACCATCCAGACCGGCGTGCTGATCGAGACGCTGAAGGCGCTGGGCGCGGAAGTGCGCTGGGCCTCGTGCAACATCTATTCCACCCAAGATCATAATAATAGTAATAATAGGGGACAGACCATCATGGCACTACCTTAAGCCCCGCAATGCCCGCCAGTACCACAAGATAAGGGCGGCTGAGAGCCTCGCGTTGTAAGATGGTGGTGTCTTAAATCACTGTCAATACAAGGAGGATCAACTTCGCGGCCTTTGTCCTGCATGCGGACGAGAGTGCCTGGCGAAATGTGGTAGCAAAATCGCTTGGCATTGGGCTCATCATGAAAGACTTCACTGTGATCCTTGGTGGGAAAATGAAACAGATTGGCATCGCAACTGGAAATCGCTGTTCCCGGAAAAGTTGCGCGAAATTGTTCATTTCGACAGTAGCACTGGTGAGAAACACGTCGCGGATATCAAAACCGAGAGAGGTCTGGTAATTGAACTTCAGCACTCTACAATGCCACTAGAAGAACTTCAGTCCAGAGAGCGCTTCTACGGCAGGATGATCTGGATTGTTGATGCCAAGGGCTTTGCGGCCAACTTTGAAATACATGAAGCTCCGCTACCACACCCCCAAGCGGATTTGCTAAAGGACGTAGTCTTCTTCCCAAACTGTGCTTCCGCGTTCTGGAGGAAATCAGAACAAATGGTAGGTTCGGCATTGGCAGAATTGCACGATTCCAAACTTATTGCCGATCAAGTGGCCGAGAACTACAGGGGGCATCATTTCTTTACGTGGAAGAAGCCACGCAGTGTTTGGTTTGATTCAACCATGCCGGTATTCTTTGATTTTGGCGATGAAACTTTACTCCGTCTTTGTCAATATGGAAATTCTGGGCAATGGTGTGTGCGGCGCATTGGGAAGCGCGCACTGGTTGTCAAGAACGGTGGGGTCTATCTGTCATGACCACCGACCGCGAATTTACGCTAATCAGGCACTTCGACACAACTGAGGCGGAGGAGCTTGCCTGTCTCGGCGGTATTCGACACGATTTGAGCCGCGTCCTTGAATACTGTTCAGTGCTTGAAGCGCTGTCCCCCGCCCCAATATCGAAGGAACCGCTCCAGCCATTGCTGGTGTGGGAGGCTGTATCTACCGCGTGTGTCATCGCTTATGCACGATGCTTTGCTCCCGGTTTTCGTCGCTCACTTGAGCACACCTTACTTGATGCTGCGCCGGAACATATCAATAAAACACACGACTATTTTATTGCGATTCGCAACAAGCACGTTGCCCATTCAGTCAATTCTTTTGAAGACAACGCCGTGATGCTGGAATTCGAGATGAGAAATCAAAGGGGTCAGCATCGCATTTAATTTTCCAACATCATGCCAC
>CAZMWC010000237.1:0-3722 GCA_964569805.1 uncultured Gallionella sp. | reverse complement strand
TTGGTCAGCAGCACCAGCTTCTCGGCATTCAGCACTTCCGCCAGTTTGCCCGCCACCAGGTCGGCGTTGATGTTGAGCGTTTCGCCGTCCGGTGCGACACCGATGGGCGCGATCACGGGGATGAAGTCGCCGGAATCGAGAAAGGTGATGATGGCCGGGTCGATCTTGGTGATCTCACCCACCATACCGATGTCCAGCATCTTGCCCGGCTCATCCTTGCTCTCCAGCATCAGCTTGTTGGCGCGGATGAACGCCCCATCCTGCCCGGTCAGACCGACCGCCTTGCCGCCGTGCTTGTTGATGAGGTTGACGATGTCCTTGTTGACCTTGCCCAGCACCATCTCGACCACGTCCATGGTCTCCTCGTCGGTGACGCGCATGCCCTGCACGAATTCGCCCTGCTTGCCGACGCGCTTGAGCATCTCGTTGATTTGCGGCCCGCCGCCATGCACCACCACCGGATTCATGCCGACCAGTTTGAGCAGCACCACGTCGCGCGCGAAGCTCTCCTGCAATGCCGGTTCGGTCATGGCGTTGCCGCCGTATTTGATGACGATGGTTTTGTCGAAAAAACGCTGGATATAAGGCATTGCCTCGGAAAGGGTGCGGGCTTTTTTCTCGGCGGCGGAAGGTGTAAGGGACATGGTTTTTCCTCAAGGAATTTGCCGCGAATTCTACACTAGAAAAGAATCAGGCGGCATGTGCCGCCTGATTTTGCAACGAAGCCAACGCTCACTCAACGGCGCAGTATTTGGCGCTTTTTGTGGCGTATCACTTCGGCGGTTTGATTTCCGCGCGCATATCGACTTTTACGCTTTGCTTGCCAGCCATTTCGATATTCAGTGTCAGCGGTACGGTTTCGCCAGCTTTGAGCGGGGCTTTGAGATCAACCAAGGTTAAGTGGTACCCATGTGCGCTGGTCATATCCATGCGTTTACCTGCCGGCAAGTCAATGGATGGCACATCCAGCGTTTTCATCATGCTGCCTTTGTGTGCCATGGTGCGCATGGCCACGGTTTGGGAAGCAGGACTGGATGCGCCCATCAGTGTTGTGGCTTGTTTGCTGGTAATAAAAAAATATACATTTGCCGAATTGCGCCCGGAAGCGCTGGCGTATGCATGTGCTTCGTCAATTTGAATGTCACCCGCACAAACATTTGCGCTCAACAACAAGGCTGCCAGCAGCCCGCTAAACCCAATGCTGTTCACTTTAGAAAAAATCCCGTTCGCCCTGAGCTTGTCGAAGGGCTCTGGTTGTGAAGCTGGTGGTTCGACAAGCTCACCACGAACGGTTAAGTGAACAGCATTGCCGCTAAACCGGTACAAATTAGTCATGGTGTGTCTTCCGTCAAAAATTAAAGTGAAGGCGCGAATTATACTAGCAACGTATCCGGCATCGCCGCTGCTGGCAGTTAGCGCATGGCAAACATCAAGGAATAATGCAATTTTGACCGGGGCGATTATTCATCAAAAAACTGCACTTGGAAATGCGTCAAATTGACGCGCGACAATTTGACGCAGGCTATAAAAAGTAGGAAACTGCGCGGGCTGCTGCGTGTGCTCATGAGTATGTAGATTTTAGGAGGTGGCAGTCTCGTAAGTGCCAGAATGCCTCAAAATCAACGATTTGTTTTCTTTTTGCTTAAATTACAGGGAGTTAAAGTGATGGATAAGGAAATACAACAAAAAAATACAGCCGCGTTGCCCGATCAGGGGCGGCGTAATTTCTTGAGCACTGCCGCATTGGTGGGCGTTGCCGGCGCGGGTCTTTCTGCCGGGTTGATGCCAACCGCAGCAGGTGCCGCGACAGGCGACAAGTCCGGGCCGAATTACGGCAAAGTCGAAGTGCATCCCGGCCAGCTGGATGAATACTATTCTTTTTCGTCGGGTGGACATTCCGGCGACGTGCGCGTTTACGGTCTTCCTTCAGGGCGCCAGTTCAAAAGCATCCCGGTATTCAACATGGACGCTCTGGTCGGCTGGGGCTTGACCAACGAATCCAAGGCAGTTATCGGCACCAAGCCGGACGGCAGCCTCAAGTACACCTGTGGCGACACGCACCACGTGCATCAGAGCTACACCAACGGCACCTACAACGGCAAATACGCTTTTGTAAATGACAAGATCAACTGCCGTATAGCGCGTATCCGCCTTGATACCTTCGAATGCGACAAGATCACCGAGATTCCCAATATCCAAGGCTTCCACGGCATATTCCCGGACAAGCGCGACCCGGTCAATGAGAAAATCAATCACACTACCCGCGTATTCTGCGGCATGGAGTTCCGCGCGCCGTTGCCGAACGACGGCCGCGACATGCACGATGTTAAAAAATACGGTGCCCTGTTCACTTGCGTCGATGCCGAAACAATGAAAGTAAGGTATCAGGTCAGGATCAGCGGCAACTGCGATCTGGTCGCCACTTCTTATGACGGCAAGCTGGTGGCTACCAACCAGTACGACACCGAAGAAGGCGCGACCTACGCGGACATGATGGCCAATGAAATGGACGCATGCTGCTTCTTCAACGTGGCGCGCATCGAGGCCATGGTCAAGGAAGGCAAGAAGACCTTCACCATCGGCGACTCCAAAGTGCCGGTTGTAGATGGCCGCCCGGCTGCCAACAAGGATCCGAAGACCGCGATCACCTGCTATGTGCCCATCCCGAAAAGCCCGCATGGCGTAAATGCCAGCCCGGACGGCAAATATTTCGTCTGCTCCGGCAAACTGTCCCCAACTGCTTCCGTGATCGATCTGTCGCTGGTGCACAAATGGTTCAACGGCGAACTCAAGAATCAGCGTGATGCTGTTGTCGGCGAACCGGAAATCGGCCTCGGCCCATTGCATACCGGCTTTGATAACAAAGGCAACGCCTATACCACCCTGTTCCTGGACAGCCAAATCGTTAAATGGAATGTGGCTGCCGCCATCGCCCAGTACAAGGGCGACAAGAAAATCAAGGTGGTGCAGGATCGTATTGACGTTCACTACCAGCCCGGCCACGGTTTCACTTCCATGGGTGAAACCAGAGAAGCCGACGGCAAATGGTTCCTTTCCGACAACAAGTTCTCCAAGGATCGTTTCCTGCCGCATGGTCCGTTGCATTGCGAAAGCGCGCAGATGATCGACATCACCGGCGACAAGATGGTCAATCTTGCCGACCACACCACGCTTTCGGAACCGCATGATTCCATCATTGTGCGTCGCGACATCATCAAGACGCGCCAGATCTATGACCTCAACGAGTTCCCTCACGCGGTGAAGGAGAGCCGCATCGAGCGCAAAGGCAAGAAGGTAACGGTGCATATGACTTCTGCGGCACCCGCGTTCAGCATGGACGAGTTCAAGGTCAAGCTGGGCGATGAGGTGACCATCATCCTCACCAATCTGGACAAGGTGGACGATCTGACGCACGGTTTTGCGATTGAAAAATACAACATCAATTTCATCGTCAACCCGCAGCAGACCCAGTCGGTTACCTTCAAGGCTGACAAGCCTGGCATGTTCTGGTGCTACTGCACCAACTTCTGCCACGCGCTGCATCTGGAAATGCGCAGCCGCATGATCGTAGAAAAATAAAGCGGTGTAATTAAGCAGTGATAACGGGAGAGCGATGCTCTCCCGTTTTTATTTATGGCGCATAAATCTAAAAATGCAGTTGGGTGATATGTAGGTGCGAATTCATTCGCACAGAACACGCTGATTGTGCGAATGAATTCGCA
>CAZMWC010000236.1:0-3725 GCA_964569805.1 uncultured Gallionella sp. | reverse complement strand
TGAAAATGCAAAAACTACAGAAAAAGTGCTTGTCTCCGAACAGAGTATCTACGAGGTGGTCGAACATCTTGTCATTTTTTTACATCATTTGGCTGGTAAGTGACTAAAGGCGCAATCTACGCCCAACAACAACTGGCAGTGCCGAAAGGCCTGTTGCGCGGTGATTTCCAGCTGGCAAGCCGGAATGCCGTCCGGCACCTCGGGTTTCGGGCAATCGCGTTTGAAGCACGGCGAACAATCCAGCCCACTGGTGATGTGCAGGCACGATTTTCCGAGAATGCCGCTATAGCCCGGATCGGTCGGGCCGTGCAGCATCAATCCGGGGATATCGAGCGTAGCGGCCAGATGGCCGATGCCGCTTTCCACGCTGACGAAAGCGCGCGCGTGTAACAGGACGCACATCAATTCGCCCAGCGTCAGCCTGGGCAAGACCTGTGCGTATTCACCGCCCGCCGCCTGCAAGCGTTGCGCGCGCAGACGCTCATCCTCGTTGCCCCACGGCAGCAGGCAACGCACCCCCTGCCGCGCCAGCAGGGCTATCAGTTCCGCCCATGATGCTTCCGGCCAGTATTTGCTGTTCCATGTTGTGCCGTGCAATAGCACGATATAAGGTTGAACGGTAATCCCGTCCGGCAGCGCGGCCTGCATTAGCCGGTGACGGAATTTGTCCAGGCCGAAGTCGGCGGGTTGCGAGATGTCGGTGTCGAATAGCCGCGCCACGAGCTGCCGGTTTTTGTCGATCACATGCAAGCCGTCCGGCACTTTGGCTGTCTTCCGATAAAGCCGCGCAGCCAAGGGTTCGCGGGCGCTATCGGCGTGAAATCCAAAAACCTCCACTCCGGCAAGCCGCGCCAACAAGGCGCTTTTAAGCAGCCCCTGCGCATCCAGCACGATGTCGTATTGCTCCGCACGCAGTTGCCGACGCAGGCCGCGCAGCAATGACGGTAGCTTCCACCAGATTTTCTTGTGTGCGCGTAGCGGCACCGGGATTACCTTTGCCACGGCCGCATGCCAGCCAGCCACCTCGGCGAAGGCGGGCTCGACCAGCCAGTGTATCTCGGCCTGCGGAAAGCGCCGTTGCAGATCGCTGACAGCCGGGAACATGTGCAAAATGTCGCCCAGCGAAGAAAGTCTCACGATAAGAATTTTCATTGTGGCATTCTAGTTGCCACCAGCAGCCACAACAAATGTTTTTCTTGAGTAGCCCGCCCAACGCCACTACCATGCGCAACATCGTCAAAACCAGCGAACGACATCGGATGAGATTTTTTTACACGGTTGCGCTATGGCTGCTGCTGCCGTACATTTTTTTGCGGCTGCTGTGGCGTGCGCGCAAGCAACCGGAATATCTGCGCCATATCGGTGAGCGTTTCGGCTTTTATGCCGTGCGCAGCGACCAGCCGGTGATCTGGCTGCACGCCGTATCGGTGGGCGAAACGCGCGCCACGCAGAGCCTTGTCACCCGGCTGCGCACTGACTATCCCGGCCATCAAATCCTGCTCACTCACACTACGCCCACAGGGCGCGCTGCCAGCGAACAACTGTATGGCGACGATGTGCTGCGCGTGTACTTGCCTTACGATTACCCGTTTGCGGTTAACCGATTTTTGCGTCATTTCCGCCCGCAACTCGGTATCCTGATGGAGACGGAAATCTGGTTCAACCTGATCCACGCCAGCCATATAAACCATGTCCCTCTATTATTGCTGAATGCGCGCATGTCGGAAAAATCGGCGCGGGGCTATGCGCGCTTTGCGCGGCTGACGCGCGATGCGTTGGGCAAACTGACTGCCATTGCCGCACAAACCGCAGACGATGCAGCGCGCCTGTCCGACCTTGGTGCAAGGGGAATTTCCATAATGGGCAACCTCAAGTTCGACATTGAGCCGCCACCCGCCATGCTGGAACTGGGCAAGCGGCTGCGCGGGCAATTCGGCATGGAGCGCAAAGTATTCCTCGCCGCCAGCACCCGCGAGGGCGAGGAAGCGTTGCTGCTCGACGCGCTGTTCGGCTCGCCCCCCTCTCCCCTTGCGGGAGAGGGGTTGGGGGAGAGGGGATTGTACCGCCTGCTGCTGGTGATCGTGCCGCGCCACCCGCAACGTTTCGACGAAGTCGCGCGCCTGCTGGAACAGCGCGGCATCACGTTCCGGCGCAGGAGCGAAAACGGGCAGATAACCGCAAAGACACAGGTAGTGCTGGGCGACAGCATGGGCGAGATGTTCGCCTACTACGCCGCCGCCGACCTCGCCTTCATCGGCTGCAGCCTGCTGCCGCCGTTCGGCGGACAGAACCTAATTGAAGCATGCGCGGTTGGCACACCGGTATTGACCGGCCCGCACGCCCATAACTTTGCCGAAGCGACACGTCTGGCCGTAGCAACGGGCGCAGCGATCCAGGTACAGGATGCCGGTCAGTTGATTGCGGAAGCACAACACCTGTTGAGCGATCCGGCAGCTCTGGCCGCGATGCGGCAGCAGTGCGGCGGATTCGTCGCGCTCAATCGCGGCGCGACGGAAAAATCGCTGCGCATCATCCATGCAGCGATGTAGGGGCAATTCATGAATCGCCCGTATGCCCAATCCGGGAGCGCCGACGCAGACTCGGCGCTCCCAATGAATGCCCCCCTACGCGCCATTCTCCCGGCCTCGCGGCAGGATGGGACTGTCGCCCCGCAATAGCCGCGCACCTCCTGTTCCACACCTAACACCGCGCGCGTCACCGTGGCGTGATGCCAGACGACATTACCGGAAGTCGTTGCCGTTTTTTCCATATTCATTCTTCATCGCTCCGAGATTGCAATCCTGAACCGGACGGAATGACAAGGTTTGTGTTTTGCCCAATGCACTTATCGTGCAACTCATTGCCTGGATCAATCGAACACCTCGGCTTCCCTTAACGACTTGCCCTGCGCGTCCTTGTCCGACAGCATGGGCACGCCGCGCAACCGCCAGTCTATCGCCAGATCGGCATCGTCCCAGCGGATGCAGCGCTCGTGTTGCGGGCTCCAGTAGTCGGTGGTCTTGTAGAGCATCTCCGCCGTTTCCGAAAGTACCGCAAAACCATGCGCGAAACCTTCCGGTATCCAGAGCATGCGCTTGTTCTCGACAGACAGTTCCAGCGCGACGTGCTGTCCAAGAGTGGGTGAGCTGCGACGGATATCCACGGCAACATCCAGCACCGCGCCCTGTATCACGCGCACCAGTTTTGCCTGTGGGTGTTGAATCTGGTAATGCAGGCCGCGCAGCACGTTTACTGACGAGCGCGAATGATTGTCCTGGACGAAATCCAACTCACGTCCAATCAATTTGGCAAATTCGCGACGGTTGAAACTCTCGAAGAAAAAACCGCGCTCGTCGCCGAACACCTTTGGTTCGATGATCAGCAGATCGGGGATGGCGGCCTGGATGGCTTTCATCGCGGCATGTCCTTTTCCATCAGCACCCGCATCAAATAATCGCCGTAACCGCTCTTGAGCAGCGGGGCGGCGAGTTGCTCCAATTGCACGGCCTCAATGAATCCCTTGCGGTAGGCGATCTCTTCCGGGCAGGCGATTTTCAACCCCTGACGATGTTCGATGGTCTGGATGAACTGGCTGGCCTCGAGCAGCGATTCGTGCGTGCCGGTATCCAGCCAGGCATAGCCGCGGCCCATCATTTCGACGGACAACTTGCCGCGTTCCAGATAATGGCGGTTGACATCGGTGATCTCCAGTTCACCGCGCGCGG
>CAZMWC010000235.1:0-3806 GCA_964569805.1 uncultured Gallionella sp. | reverse complement strand
CGTTGCTGTGAATGCGATTCAGTCATGGGTTTCAGGCTTTCCTGGTTGGCGGCGACCATCGCCTCGATGAGTTTGGGATCGAGGCGGGTGGCGAGATGTTGATAGGGGTTGATGGTGTGATCCTGCAACAGTGTTTGTGCATCACTCCATTGAAGCGGATTGATATTTAGGAATCTCTCAACGTTGTGAGCAAGTTGCGGCATTACTGGTTTTAGATACAAAGTCAGCAGGCGGAACATATTCAGTGCATCAGAGCAAACCAGCACGAGCTGTTTTTCTTCGCCACTTTTCTTTGCCAACTCCCAAGGTTTATTCAAATCGACAAACCAATTGGCCTTGTCGGCGAGAGCCATAATTTGTCGCAGTGCTTTGGCAAAGTCCCTGCTCTCGTACAAGTCTGCGATTGTGCTAGCTGCATCTTGCATCTCGCCAAAGATCGCATTCTCATGTCGAGAAGGAGAACCGGAAATCTTGCCGTTGTTGTATTTATTGATGAACCCCGCACACCGGCTCGCAATATTGATGTACTTCCCGATCAAATCGCTGTTCACCTTCGCCACGAAATCCTCAAGATTCAGGTCGAGGTCTTCCATCGTGCCGTTCAGCTTGGCGGCGTAGTAATAGCGCAGGTATTCGGTGTTCCCGATGTGTTCCACGTAGCTGCGCGCAGTGATGAAGGTGCCGCGCGATTTGCTCATCTTCTCGCCATTGACGGTGAGGAAGCCGTGCGCGAACAGTTTGGTCGGCGTGCGGAATCCGGCGTGTTGCAGCATGGCGGGCCAGAACAGGGCGTGGAAATACAGGATGTCCTTGCCGATGAAGTGGTATAGCTCGGTGTCGGAGCCTTGTTTCCAATAGTCGTCGAAGCTCAGCCTCCCCTCTCCCCCACCCTCTCCCGCAAGGGGAGAGGGAGTTTTGGCGCACAGTTGCCTGAAGCTGCCCATGTACCCCACCGGCGCATCCAGCCAGACGTAGAAATATTTGTCCTCCGTGCCGGGAATCTTGAAGCCAAAATACGGCGCGTCGCGCGAGATGTCCCAGTCGGTCAACTTGTTCTCGCCTTCCGCACCCAGCCATTCCTGCATCTTGTTGGCGGCTTCCGGTTGCAGCGCGCCGCTGCGCGTCCATTCGCGCAGAAACTGCTGGCAGCTCGGAGCGGATAGCTTGAAAAAATAATGGTCGGAGTTGCGCAGTTCCGGTTTCGCGCCGGACACGGCGGAATAAGGTTCGATGAGTTCGGTGGGCGCGTAGGCCGCGCCGCAGGCTTCGCAGTTGTCGCCGTATTGGTCTTTGGCGTGGCACTTCGGGCATTCGCCCTTGATGAAACGGTCCGGCAGGAACATGTTCTTGACCGGGTCGTAATACTGCTCAATGGAGCGCACCTCGATCAACCCCTTGTCCTTGAGGGTGGCGTAGATGGTCTCGGCGCATTGCCGGGTCTCGTCCGAATTGGTCGAGCCGTAGTTGTCGAATTCGACGTGGAACGCGGCGAAATCGTCGTAATGCTCCTGCCACACGCGGGCAATTAACTGCTCCGGCGTGATGCCTTCCTTTTCGGCACGCAGCATGATCGGCGTGCCGTGGGTGTCGTCGGCACAGACATAGTGGCACGACTCGACCTTGTCTTTTGGCTGCATCTTCTGGAAGCGCACCCAGATGTCGGTCTGGATGTATTCGACCAGATGGCCGAGGTGGATGCTGCCGTTGGCGTAGGGCAGCGCGGAGGTGACGAGGATCTTGCGCGTGGTCATGGATTATTGCCGAAATGCCGTAAAGGCGCGGATTTTAGCAAATCACACGCAACTGCGGCGAATTGGTTAAAATTGCGCCTCTTTTTCCCCGAACCCCGCGAGGTAGTGATGAGTTTTAGCAAAACCGACGTGCAAAACGCGTTGCAGAATTTGATTGACCCAAATACCCAGAAGGATTTCGTCAGCGAAAAATCGGTAAAGAATATCGTGATTTCCGGCTCTGATGTATCGCTGGATATTACGCTCGGCTATCCGGCCAAGAGCGTGTATGACGAAATTCGTGCGATGGCGGAAGCGCATCTCAAGACTGCCTTGCCGGGTATCGGCAATGTCAGCGCCAATGTTTCGAGCAAAGTCGTGCAGCACGCGGTGCAACGCGGCATCAAAATGGTGGAGGGGGTAAAAAACATTATTGCGGTGGCCAGCGGCAAAGGCGGCGTGGGCAAATCTACCACAGCGGTCAATCTCGCCTTGGCACTCTCTGCCGAAGGCGCGCGCGTCGGCATCTTGGATGCCGACATCTACGGCCCCTCGCAGCCGACCATGCTCGGGGTGTCGGGCACGCCGACCTCTATCGATGGTAAGGCTATGGAGCCGATGAGCGGACATGGCCTGCAAGTCATGTCCATCGGCTTCATGATCAGCGATGACACCCCCATGGTTTGGCGTGGCCCGATGGTGACGCAGGCGCTCGAACAGTTGCTGCACCAGACCAGGTGGGACAATCTGGACTATCTGGTAGTGGACCTGCCGCCGGGCACGGGCGATATCCAGCTCACGCTGGCGCAGAAAGTGCCGGTCACCGGCGCGGTGATCGTCACCACGCCGCAGGACATCGCGCTGATCGATGCCCGCAAGGGGCTCAAAATGTTTGAAAAAGTCGGCATCAAGATCCTCGGCATCGTGGAAAATATGAGCACGCACATTTGTTCCAAATGCGGCCATGAGGAACATATTTTTGGCGCGGGCGGCGGCGAAAAAATGTGCAGGGACTACAACACCGAATTTTTGGGCGATCTGCCGCTGGATATCAGCATTCGCGAGCAAACGGATTCCGGCAAACCGACGGTAGTGGCCGAGCCGGACGGGAAAATCGCCAGGGAATACAAACAGATTGCGCGCCGCATCGCGGTCAAGGTCGCGGAAATGGCGCAAAACCATGATGCGGCATTTCCTAAAATCGTTGTACAAAATACCTAAGGGGGACGTGAAAACGTGAAACATGAAACGTGAAATGTAAGACCTCTCATCAGGTTTCTATTTCACGCTTCACGCTTCACGTTTCACATTTCACCAGAGTTATGGGAACCTCTATAAATTCACTTTTGCGGGATAAAACGCAAGGAGCCGCGCAGCGAATGACGAGACATATCAAATGGATAGGCAAGGAATGAGCGAGCACGCGACGCGGCGATTTGCCCGCAAAATGAATTTATAGAGGTTCCCTTATGAGTATCAAATCTGACAAATGGATACGCCGCATGGCGGAGCAGCACGGCATGATCGAGCCATTTTCACCCATACAGGTGAAGGAACAGGACGGCAAGCGCATCGTGTCCTACGGCACCTCCAGCTACGGCTACGATATCCGCTGCTCCAACGAATTCAAGCTGTTCACCAACATCAACAGCACCATCGTCGATCCGAAAAATTTCGACCCAAATTCTTTTGTCGAAGTAACGGCCGACTTCTGCGTCATCCCGCCCAATTCCTTCGCGCTGGCACGCACCGTCGAATACTTCCGCATTCCGCGCAGCGTGCTCACGGTGTGCCTCGGCAAATCCACCTATGCGCGCTGCGGCATCATCGTCAACGTGACACCGTTCGAGCCGGAATGGGAAGGCTACGTCACGCTGGAGTTTTCCAACACCACTCCCCTGCCCGCCAAGATCTACGCCAATGAAGGCGTGGCGCAAGTGCTGTTCTTCGAAAGCGACGAAGTGTGCGAAACCTCATACAAAGACAGAGGTGGAAAATATCAGGGGCAGGTCGGCGTGACACTGCCGAAGATGTAAGCCACATGCCACACGATGGAAAAATAATCTGGCGCTCCCC
>CAZMWC010000234.1:0-3869 GCA_964569805.1 uncultured Gallionella sp. | reverse complement strand
AAACTTTACTTAACCTCCTATACAGCATTTCATTAAATTCGATCATACAAGGGGCGATTCATGAATCGCCCGCACGGGCACTTATTCAGCGTTCACCTCGCTATAATGCGGCAGTTCAATCAGGGGGATGCCGCATGACTCCGCAACAATTCATCGCCAAGTGGCAAGGCTGCCAGCTCGCCGAGCGGGCGTTCTACACCCAGCACTTCAACGACCTGTGCACGCTTGGTCGGCCACCCCACACCCGCCGCGCAGGACACCACCGGCGACACCTTCTGCTTTGAAAAAGGCGCGACCAAGACCGGCGGCGGCAACGGCTGGGCGGACGTGTGGAAGCGCGGCTTCTTCGCCGTCGAATACAAAGGCCCGAACGGCGACCTGCGCCGCGCGCTGGAACAAGTGCAACGTTACCCCGCAGGAAATGTGCAGGGCGTTGATGCGGCAGCACCAATGTAGTAACATGGCTACAACTATATTGTAACGGGAGGTAGCCATGACGATCACAACTTTATCCAGCCGCGAATTCAATCAGCGCGCCAGCGATGCCAAGAGGGCGGCCAATCATGGCCCCGTGTTCATTACCGACCGCGGGCGGCCGGCGCATGTGTTGTTATGCATCGAGGATTACCGGCGGCTTACGGGCGGGCAGCAGAAGATTGCCGATTTGCTTGCCATGCCGGGTGCCGATGAGGTGGAGTTTGAAGCGCCCAGGTTGCATGATCTCGTGCGCCCTGCAAAATTCAAATGATGTTTATCCTCGACACCAATGTAGTGTCCGAGTTGAGGAAGGTGCGTCTCGGCAAGGCTGACAAACGCGTTGCCAGATGGGCGGACAGTGTGGCGGCAGCGGACTTGTATCTGTCCGTCATTTCCGTACAGGAGTTAGAGGTTGGCATATTGCTGGTCGAGCGACGGGATGCCGCGCAAGGTGCGATACTGCGAACCTGGCTGGACAACTATGTATTACCTGCGTTTGCCGGGCGCATCCTGCCTGTCGATATCGAGGTGGCGCGGCGCAGTGCAGGCCTGCATGTGCCCGATCCGAAACCGGTGCGCGATAGCTTGATCGCCGCAACCGCACTGGTGCATGGCATGACGGTGGTGACGCGCAATGTGGATGACTTTGCGCCGTCCGGTGTGCTGCTGCTGAATCCGTGGCTGTAGCGAATACGACAATCCTAAGTCGGACGAGTCGGAACCTAAAAAAGGGCAATTCGTGAATTGCCCCTACGCCCGCCCAATAATTCCGTAGGGGCGATTCACGAATCGCCCGCGTCATGCGGCTGTATTTGGAGAGGCTGCTGGAAATTGCTCAATTTGTAATGCACTGCACATGGAGAAAGCAACATGATGTTCCGTGATCGCAACGATGCCGCGCATCGTCTGGCAGAGGCTCTGGCGCAATATCGCGGGCAGAATCTGCTGGTGCTGGCGATTCCGCGCGGCGCGGTACCGATGGCGAAGATCATTGCCGATGAATTGGGCGGTGAGCTGGATGTGGTGCTGGTGCGCAAGCTGCGCGCGCCGGGTAACCCGGAGTTTGCGCTCGGCGCGGTTGACGAGACCGGCTGGACCTATCTCGCCGACTATGCCGCGCAGGTGGCGGGCGGTGCGCAGTACATTGAGGCCGAGAAACAGGCGCAACTCAAGGTGATGCGCGAGCGTCGCGCCAGTTATACTCCGGTGCGTCCGCCGCACGATCCGATGGGGCGCATCGTGATTGTGGTGGATGACGGTCTGGCGACCGGCTCAACGATGATCGCGGCGTTGCACGCGCTGCGCGCCAAACACCCGCAAAAGCTGGTGTGCGCGGTGCCGGTGGCGCCGCCGGATACGTTGGCCAAGGTAGAAGCCTATGCCGATGAGGTGGTGTGTTTACACGCCCCGGAGATGTTTTATGCGGTGGGGCAGTTCTATCAGTCCTTTCCGCAGGTGGACGACGAGGAAGTGATTGCATTGCTGGCTGCACAATAAAGAGACGCTATTTATACATAGCGACATAAATCTACTGCGCGACTCCGGGGCGAGGTCGGGCGGTGCTCGCGCTCCTCACATACTACTGTGTATGCTCCGGGCGCTGCGCTCCGGCCTCCCCCACCCCGGAGCCGCTCGCTACGATTTCTGTCGCTATGTATAGAAGCTCTGCCGCAGAAAATTTACAGGAGGATGGAAATGAAAAAAAGAAGTTCGCTGCGCGTCCCGGTGACACACGGGCTGAAAGACATTTATGCGATGGATATGCACTCCGCTTATCAGGCTGCCTGCCTCGGGCAGTTCAACGTCACCGCCTTCAGCCGTCTGGCGGCGGCCATTTCGGTGATACGCTCGGCGCTTGAGCAGAAGAACACCCAAATCGAAGATGCCATCGAGACGCTGGATGCAGCCATCGAGACTCTGATGGTGGTGCGCAATCGCGGGGACGAGACCGACCTGTGGGAGATCAACGAGAGCGAACGCCCGACAGTACTCGCCGGGATAGATATGGCCGAACAATGCATCGGCACGCTGGATGTCGCACTGCTCGCGCAGACAGCAGACAAATTGCTTCGGGATGTTTTTGGTTAAAGCCGGATCTGCGCCCCAATGAACCTAAAAAACGCAGTTTGGGGGTAGGTAGGTGCGAATTCATTCGCACGAACAAGCGGTTATGTGCGAATAAATTCGCACCTACAAAAGCGACGCAACGCGCTGGATAAATACAACATTCACCACCAACTGCGGTTTATAGGGATGAATTACCGGGGCGCGCTCATACCACTGACACGCGCGGCGCGCCCTGCCGCATCGCCCCGATCACCGCCGCCCGCTCAAAACCGGCACTGCGGAAACATTCCAGCACTTCATCCGCCGCCTCGGGCGCAACGCAAACCAGCAAGCCTCCGCTGGTTTGCGCATCGGCCAGCAGACGCTGCTGCCAGCTTTCCAGATGCGCTGCAAAATCCACCTCATGCCCGTAGCTCGCCAGGTTGCGGTCGATTGCGCCGGGGCCAATACCCTGTTGCGCCAGCGGCAAAGCCTCCGACAAAACCGGCACACGATTGAATTGCAGATCGGCAGCCAGCCCCGAACCACGGCACATTTCCAGCAGATGTCCGAGCAACCCGAATCCCGTTACGTCGGTCAGCGCGTGTACGGCACTTATGTCTGACAGCGCGCTACCCACTTTGTTGAGTTGCGTGGTGGTATCTATCATCTGCGCATAGCCGTCGGCGGAGAGCACACCCTTTTTCAACGCCGCCGCCAGCACCCCCACTCCCAACCCCTTGCCGAGAATCAGCACATCGCCCGCCCGCGCATTGCTATTTTTCTTGAGCCTATCGGGATGCACGATGCCGAGCGCCACCAGCCCATAGATCGGCTCGACGGAATCAATCGAGTGCCCGCCCGCCAGCGGGATGCCAGCAGCTTTGCATACTGCCTCCCCGCCTTGCAGAATGGCGCGGATAGTCTCAACCGACAGCTTGTTGATCGGCATACCGACAATGGCCAGCGCCATGATCGGCGTGCCGCCCATCGCGTACACGTCGGACAGCGCGTTGGTCGCGGCGATACGCCCGAAGTCGAACGGGTCATCGACGATGGGCATGAAAAAATCGGTAGTAGCGATGACCGCCTGCTGATCGTTAAGGCGATACACTGCCGCATCGTCGCTGGTTTCCGTGCCGACCAGCAGGTCTGGAAATGGTAGCTTTTCTTTTGCCGCCCCCAAGATTTCCTGCAACAACGACGGCGCAATTTTGCAGCCGCAGCCACCACCATGCGACAATTGGGTCAACTTCACTTCGGACATAAAATTTTTCTCTTTTAACGATGTTGTTCAGAACCGCAAACCTATCACAGCTCGGCGAATTTGACGAAATTATCGACGT
>CAZMWC010000233.1:0-3883 GCA_964569805.1 uncultured Gallionella sp. | reverse complement strand
CCTTCGTAGCGGATCACCACCACGTCGCCCGCCACGATCTGGTCGGCCAGAATCGCGGCAACCGTGTCGTCCTGGCTTTCGAACACGCGCGCGCGCCCGTTGAATTTCAAAATACTGTCATCCACGCCCGCCGTCTTGACGATGCAACCGTCCGGCGCGATGTTGCCGTGCAGCACCGCCAGCCCGCCGTCCTGCGAATGGGCGTGCGCCTTGTCGCGGATACAGCCGTTGCTGCGATCCATATCCAGTTCGGGGTACAGCATGGATTGCGAGAAAGCCAGCGTGGTGACGATACCGCCGGGCGCGGCGCGGAAGAATTTTTTCACCGCCTCGTCGCCGGTCTGCATGATGTCCCACTGTTTGAGCCCTTCACGCAAGGTTTTGCTGTGTACCGTACCGGCCTCGCCGTGCAGCAAGCCCGCACGATCCAGCTCGCCCAGCATCGCCGCGATACCACCCGCGCGATGCACGTCTTCCAGATGGTATTCGGACGAGGGCGCGACTTTGCACAAGGTCGGCACATAACGTGACAGTCTGTCCATATCCTTCATGGTGAAGTCCACTTCCGCTTCGCGCGCGATGGCGAGCAGATGCAGCACGGTATTGGTCGAGCCGCCCATGGCGATGTCCAGCGTCATGGCGTTCTCGAACGCATCGAAGGTGGCGATGCTGCGCGGCAGCACCGAGGCATCATCCTGCTCGTAATAGCGTTGGCACAATTCGACGATCAACCGCCCGGCGCGCAAAAACAACTGCTTGCGCTCGGCGTGCGTCGCCACCAGCGAGCCGTTGCCGGGCAGCGATAAACCCAGCACCTCGGTCAGGCAATTCATCGAATTGGCGGTGAACATGCCGGAACACGAGCCGCAGGTGGGGCAGGCGGAACGCTCGATGGCATCGCACTCCGCGGCGCTGACATTGCTGTCGGCCGCTGCCACCATCGCATCCACCAAATCCAAGCCCTTGGTCTTGCCCTGCCAGCTGACTTTGCCCGCTTCCATCGGCCCGCCGGAAACGAATACCACCGGGATGTTCAACCGCATCGCCGCCATCAGCATACCCGGGGTGATCTTGTCGCAATTGGAGATGCACACTAGCGCATCGGCGCAATGCGCGTTGACCATGTACTCCACCGAATCGGCGATCAGGTCGCGGCTGGGCAGCGAATACAGCATACCGTCGTGCCCCATGGCGATGCCGTCGTCGATGGCGATGGTGTCGAATTCCTTGGCGATACCACCCGCCTTCTCGATCTCGCGCGCCACCAGTTGACCCATATCCTTGAGATGAACATGTCCCGGAACAAACTGGGTGAACGAATTGGCAATGGCGATGATGGGCTTGCCGAAGTCGCCCTCGGTCATGCCGGTGGCGCGCCACAAAGCGCGCGCTCCGGCCATGTTGCGGCCATGGGTGGAGGTGCGGGAACGGTAAGCTGGCATGTTATTTCCTCGTTGGTGTTAAAGCGCACGTATAATTGAGCCGCACATTTTAACCGATTCCACCATAAAACCTCTGCACAACGTAGCGAGCGCAGTTGAGGCAAGACAAAAAATGGTGAGAAACCGGAATGTACTTTTGTACATGAGGATTTCAAGCCATTTTTTAACGCAGCATCAACAAGCGCAGTAGTTGTACAGAGATTTTATCCATGCTGACCCACCCACAATTCAATCCTGTCGCCATCCACCTCGGTCCACTCGCCATTCACTGGTATGGGCTGATGTATCTTGCCGGCTTCATGGCGTTCCTGTGGCTAGGGCGCAAGCGCATCGGCAGGCTTAACAACCCGCAGCCCGGCAATAAACTGCTTGACGACCTGATGTTCTACGGCGTGCTCGGTGTGGTGCTGGGCGGACGTTTGGGCGAGGTGTTGTTCTACAACCCCGGTTATTATTTTGCGCACCCGCTGAAAATACTTGCCGTATGGGAGGGCGGCATGTCGTTCCACGGCGGCTTTCTTGGCGTACTGGCAGCGATGGCGCTATTCGCGCGCAGCCGCAATATCCGCTGGCTGGCGCTGATGGATTTTATCGCCCCGCTGGTGCCGCCCGGACTGGCGTTCGGACGCCTCGGCAACTTCATCAATGGCGAATTGTGGGGACGCCCGACCGATGTGCCGTGGGGCATGGTATTTCCGAATGTGGATGCCGTGCCGCGCCACCCTTCGCAGCTGTATGAGTTCGCGCTGGAAGGTGTCGCGCTGTTCGTGTTGCTGTGGTTGTATTCAAGCAAGCCGCGCCCGGTGGGAGCGGTATCCGGCCTGTTCCTGATCGGCTATGGCAGCTTCCGTTTCCTCGGCGAATTCGCGCGCAATCCGGACGACGGCATCTTCGGCATGATGACTTTCGGCATCAGCATGGGACAGTGGTTGAGCTTGCCGATGGTGATTATCGGGGCAATGATGATGGTCGCCAGTTTACGGCGCACAACTTGACACACGACCACCTGTCGCACACCATGCCCGCCATCACTTTTCCGATTCACTGATTTTGGACGATATTTCCCTAAGTACGCTATTCATCATTCTGCTGGTGCTGTTGCTGTGCAGCGCGTTCTTCTCCGGCTCGGAGACCAGCATGATGGCGATCAACCGCCATCGCCTGAACGCGCTGATGCGCAAGGGCAATCGCAGCGCCAAACTGGTCAACAGCCTGCTCGGCAAGGTGGACAAACTGCTCGGCTCGATCCTGTTTGGCAACACGCTGGTCAATGTCGCAGCCGCGGCCGTCGCCAACATCATCATCCTGCGTCTGTTCGGACAAAACGATTTGGCGATCCTGCTGGGCACTCTGACGCTCACCTTCGTGATCGTGATATTCAGCGAAATCATGCCCAAGATCGTCGCGGCAAGCTATCCGGAGCGCATCGCGCTGCCCGCCGGTTATGTGCTCGCTCCGCTGATCACGCTGTTTTATCCGGTCGTTTCGGTGGCTACCGCCCTGGTAAAAAGCGTACTGTGGCTGCTGCGCATCAAGATAGAAACCGACCAGAGCAAACAGAAGTTGACGCTGGAAGAATTGCGCGGCCTGGTATTGGATGCCGAGTCTTTTCTGCCGCGCAAGCACCAGAAGATGTTGCTGAATCTGGTCGATCTGGAGCGCATCACGGTGAACGACGTGATGATTCCGCGTAATCAGATCGAGGCGCTGGATATCAATGCCGATCCCGCCGAACTGCGCCAGCAGATCATCACCTGCCACCACACGCTGCTGCCGATTTATGCCGATTCGCCGAGCAACATCATCGGCATCCTGCACATCAAGCGCGCGCCCGCATTGTTGCAGGAAGCCGTGCTGGATCTGGCGCAGCTACGCGAGGCGCTCCACGATCCCTACTTCATTCCTTCCGACACGCCCTTGCTCAAACAACTGCAACAGTTTCAGGAACGCCACGCGCGGCTGGGGTTGGTGGTGGACGAATATGGCGAGCTGCTCGGCCTGGTGACGCTGGAAAACATACTGGAAGAAATTGTCGGGGAATTCACCACGCAATCGCCGGCGCAAACCGGGAAATTTTTGCGTCAGGAGGATGGCAGCTTCCTGCTTGAAGGCAGCAGCAGCTTGCGTGAACTCAATCGAAAACTGGGGCTACGTCTGCCGCTGGATAGCGCAAAAACCCTGAACGGCCTGATACTCGAGCATCTCGAAGATATCCCGGAAGCCGGCACCAGCCTGAAGATCGCCGACTATCCGATTGAAATTATCCAGATGCAGGATCGCATCGTGAAGGTGGCGCGCATTTTTCCAGCACAGACGAATAAACCGTAGGGGCGATTCGTGAATCGCCCCTATGTCTAATCCTTTAAGGAAACGCGGATTAAATCAGCCGTTCGCCCTGAGCCTGTCGAAGGGCTTTTGCGACCTATTGATTGCTATAGATT
>CAZMWC010000232.1:0-3921 GCA_964569805.1 uncultured Gallionella sp. | reverse complement strand
ACCGAGACCGAATCCAAGGAAACACTGGATGCTTTCGTCACCGCGCTGAAGGAAATCCGCGACGAGGCGCATGCCACGCTGGAGCTGGTGAAGGGTGCGCCTTACACCATGCCGGTGCGCCGTCTGGATGATGTGAAGGCGGCACGTGAGCTTGATTTGACCTGGAAGGTGGCAGCCTGAAGGTTTCCAACAGTATCTGCAAGAGCCGCTATCCCTTGCCAGTGTTATACTTCAGCACACTTTATTACAATGACCGAATTGAGGAATACATGAAACGATTTTTGATGATGCTGGCGATTGCCCTGGCCTGTTCGAGCTTGTTCAGCGTAACCGCAGAAGCCAAACGCTTCGGTGGCGGCGGCAGTTTCGGCAAGCAGCGTTCGATGGCACCGCAACCGGTGCAGAAGGCACCTGCCGCCGCCCCTGCTCCGACGACTCCTGCGGCAACGCCTGCCACAACCCCCACGGCAACTCCGGCTCCCGCACCTGCAGGCAATAAATGGCTTGGTCCGCTGGCTGGTCTGGCAATCGGTGCAGGGCTGGGCGCGCTATTTGCGGGTGGCGATTTGGGCGGAGCGATGGGCGGTATCCTGATGGCGTTGCTTGCGGCCGGTTTGGTAATGTTCCTGATTGCGAAATTTCGCAAACCACAATCACAACCCGCCATGCAATATGCCGGTGCGGGCGCGCCATATAATGAGCCACAACAACCATCGGCTGTCGCACCTGTAAGCGGTGGCCCTGCGGAAGCCGTGACCGCTACCCACTCTGCGGCAGGCAACATCGCATCTGCAACAGGCAACATCCCTGGAGATTTTCCGGTGGAGAGCTTCCTGCGCAGCGCAAAGACTTCCTTTATTCGCCTGCAGGCCGCGAACGACCGCAAGGATTTGAATGACATCCGCGAATACACCACACCTGAAATGTTCGCAGAAATTTCGATGCAGATGCAGGAACGCGACAATGCGGCGCAGAAAACCGATGTGATAGCGATCAAGGCAGAATTGCTTGCGGTAGAAAATGAGGGCGATCTGGCCATTGCCAGCGTGCGGTTCACCGGGCAGTTGAGCGAAAACAACGGCGCTCCTGAAAATGTCGATGAAATCTGGCATGTGCAGAAAAATCTGCGCGATGACAAATCGGTGTGGCTATTGGCGGGGATTCAGCAAACTGCTGTGCAATAAGCCGACAGGCCGGGCAACTTTTCGCACCCTCTCTAATCGCCCGAAATCGAAATCAAGAGTATGCAATTGAGGGCGCGGACAAAGTCATCATGCGTTTAATTCGCTTAATCAAAATCATCTTTGTGGTGCTGCATTTCGGGCTGGACGAGTTCCTGCTGGCCCATGCACGCGTGCGCTGGCTGCGCGTACCGCTGAACATAATGTTGTTCTGGCGCGACATCTCCGCACCGCGCGCCGTACGGCTGCGCCTCGCGCTGGAGAATCTCGGGCCGATCTTCGTCAAGTTTGGGCAGATGCTCTCCACGCGGCGCGATCTGATGCCGAATGACATCTCCGATGAGCTTGCCAAGCTGCAAGACCGGGTGCCGCCTTTCCCCTCCACGCAAGCGATAGCCTTATTGGAAGCCACTTACGACAGGCCGTTGCGTGAAATATTCCAGAGCTTCGAAGAAACGCCGGTCGCCAGCGCGTCGGTGGCACAGGTACATTTCGCGGTGTTGCCGGACGGGCGCGCTGCGGCGGTAAAAATCCTGCGCCCCGGCATCGCGCGCGTGATCGAGCATGACATCGCGCTGCTGAACGTCGGTGCCGATCTGATCGAACGCTTGTGGATAGATGGCCGCCGCCTCAAGCCGCATGAAGTGGTAGGTGAATTTGAGAAAGTATTGCGCGACGAGCTCGATCTGATGCGCGAGGCGGCCAACGCCAGCCAGCTCAAGCGTAATTTCGCCAACTCTTCGTTGCTTATGGTTCCAGAGATGTACTGGGACTATTGCCGCACCGAGGTGATGGTGATGCAGCGTATGTACGGCACGACCATTACCCAGGTAGGTGCGTTGCGCGCGGCGGGTATAGACATTCCAAAACTGGCCGCGAACGGAGTGGAGATTTTCTACACCCAGGTATTCCGCGACGGCTTCTTCCATGCCGACATGCACCCGGGCAATGTGCAGGTAGCGGCGGATGGCCGTTACATCGCGCTGGATTTCGGCATCATGGGCACGCTCAACGATTCCGACAAACATTATCTCGCGCAGAATTTCATCGCCTTTTTCCAGCGCGATTACAAGCGTGTCGCCGAAGTGCATATCGAATCGGGCTGGGCACCCGCCGAAACACGTTTGGACGAGCTGGAAGCCGCCATCCGCACCGTGTGCGAACCGATTTTCGACAAGCCGTTGCGCGAAGTCTCGTTCGGGCGTGTGCTGTTGCGCCTGTTCCAGACCTCGCGCCGCTTCGGCATTGAAGTGCAGCCGCAACTGGTGTTGCTGCAAAAGACTTTGCTCAACATCGAGGGGTTGGGATTGCAGCTAGATCCAGAGCTTGATCTATGGAAGACCGCCAAGCCGTGGCTGGAACACTGGATGAGCGAACAGGTCGGCTGGCGCGGCTTGGTCAAAGCGCTACGCGAAGAAGCGCCCAATTACGCCACGTTGCTGCCGCAGTTACCGCGCCTGATGCACCGCTACCTGTCGAATGATGCCGGTAAACGTAACGATGTTCTGCTGCGCGACATGCTGGCGCAGCAAAAACAACGCAATGTTTTGTTGCTGCTCATCGCGTGCATCCTGCTGCTGCAACTTGGCTGGGTGATGCTGGGATAACGACCGTAGGGGCGATTCACGAATCGCCCGTGCGAGTTATTTGAAAAACCCGCTGTCCCACAACTCCTGGGTCAACATCCGGTAATCGTTCGCGCCCGGGCTTTGCGGCGCATATTCGAACACATCCTTGCCGTGCATCGGACTGACCGCGAGTGCGACGGTTTCGCTGATGCGCGTAGCGCACAACAGCCCGCCATAGCGTTGCTTGAGCTTTTCGTAAATGTCGTGCGCCATCTTGCGCCGCGCGTCGAAGCGCGTGACGACGATGCGTCTTTCAAACTTGCGGTTGAGTTTGTTCTCCAGCGCGTTGAGCGCGCTATCCAGACGGTGCACGCCTTGCAACGAAAGGAAGTCTGCCGAGACCGGGATCAGCACCCGGTCGGTAGCGAGCATGGCATTCAGCGTCAGCACGCCCAGCATCGGGCAACAGTCGATCAGGATCGGCGCGCCGGTCAACGCCAGATCTTCGCGCAACCCGTGTTTTAGCAGCGTGGCTGCTTTGGGATCACTGCCGAACAGCGCATCGATTTTTGCCAGCTCCAGCGAGGCTGGAATGATCGGCCAACCGCGATTGGTTTCCTGCAACAGGCGGGCAAGCGGAGTCTGGTGGTTGAAAAACGCCGACATGCTGACATCCGCTGTGGTTTTTTTTGCGCCACTGGATAAAGTCAAATGTCCCTGCGGGTCCATGTCGATCGCAATCGGCGATTGCTGCGCGATGTCCAGCGCGGCCGTCACATTCAGACAGGTCGTGGTTTTTCCTACGCCACCTTTTTGATTGAATACGGCGATAACCGCCATGCCTTACCCCATAGTTGTAGGTCGGGTTAGCGCAGCGTAACCCGACAACCATTGCCCACGCATCATGTCGGGTTACGCTGCGCTAACCCGACCTACCAAACTGTGCCGCAAATGCCGCACCAGGCCGATCACTCAACCGTAACGGATTTGGCAAGATTGCGTGGCTTGTCCACATCCGTTCCTTTTTGCAATGCGACGTAATATGCCAGCAGCTGTAGCGGGATAGTGTGCAGAATAGGGCTCAAATACCCTGCGTGTTCCGGCATTTGCAGGATGTGGATACCGTCTGCCGCGCGGATGTGGGTGTTGGCATCGGCGAATACATACAACTC
>CAZMWC010000231.1:0-3944 GCA_964569805.1 uncultured Gallionella sp. | reverse complement strand
AGAGCGATCTGGTTGCGAACAAAGGCAATTTGATCGCCGTGGGGAAACCATTCCTTGCCAACCCTGACCTGGTCGCGCGATGGAAGACGGGCGCGGCGGTGAATGCGCCGGATATGAATACGTTTTATACGCCCGGACCCAAGGGGTATACGGATTACCCGACGCTGGGTTGACCAGAGCATCATCCAGGGCAGACTCAAACCAAAAGTTCACCATCCACCATCCTCCATGCGGAAATAACGCCGCTTCTATCGAGCACGGCATCGGGGGTGAGCACGGAGAAGGGTTGGGTAAGCATGAATGGATTGCACGGCAAGCCAGCCGATGCATGAGGCATGGCTAGACCTTTCGGCATATTGTTAAGGCGGGGGTTTGTTGGTAGTGTGCACCCCATGTGTTTGGAGTCCCGTGTTACTTGAACGGTATGGTAATGGATGAGAAACAGTGGTCCCTGTTATTTGCAGACTTAATCAAAAGGTAAAAAATGAAATTTATATATCTGTTTGTTTTGATGATGATTCAATCGCCAATATCCTATGCGACAAGCGATACTGAAATCGATTTCACAGAAAATTTTCAGCTAGGTAGCAAAAAAGATGGCTATGAAGAAATCGGGGTAATCAATGGTGTGAACTACCATATTAAGTACAATGGCACTGGGATTTTTGCTGGTGGAAAAGATAATGAAATTTATGGTAGTGGATACGACTTTCGCCAGAACTGGCGTGTACTATGCACCAAAGATGCTATAACAGATGGCAAAAAATGTACCTTACTCAAGCCTGACATATCGATAACAACCTACCCTGACGGAAAATATCTTTTAGGAGTTGGATACAAGCATTTTCCGGGTTCAGAAGTTTTTTTGCGCATTGATGATGAAGCATCCATTTCAACATCGTCATCTAATGGAGGAATATTTGATTTCAACACTAGCAACATACTAGTTGAAAAAATGAAGGCCGCAAAAAAAATAACAACTCGCTATACGGAGTGGCCATATCAAAAGAATATTGATAAATCATCGAATATGTTTGGTTTTAACGAAGCACTGCAATATATGTTATGGGCAGTTAAAAGAATTAAATAGCAAAGACAAGTGTATGTACGGGCCCCACACGAACAGACTCGATTAAAGTGCTCAATCCCTATCGAAATCCTAACTCTGCATACGAGCAGGACTGCGCAAAAGCGCGCAGCCCCTCAATTGGAACATTAAAGGAAAACATAATGACTGAGTATTCACGATTAAAATATTTGTCGATAGTGACGGTTGTTGTTTCGCTTATTTTTTGCGGTTCTGCAATAGCAAGATCTACCGATGACTTAAGTCTTTTCACTTCCAAGTTTGGTCAACCCGATCAAATCAAATCTTCCGAATATGAAAACCCACGCCCACCAATTGTGACAAAGCAGCTAATTTACAAAAAGGAAAACGTTCGTGTTGTTTATATCCCTGACGCTCCGGTCGGATCTCCGCCACCGTATCAAGGTTGGAAGCTTTTAGGTTTCCAGGATCAAAAAACGAACCAAGTGCTTAAAGTCGAAGAAGTTGCGCGTCGTATGGAAAAGCGAAAGAAAGGGCTAAAAGGCCCGAATTAAAAATTCACCCTCCATCACCCTCCATGCGGAAATAGCGCCGCTCCCATTGAGCACCGCTAACCCGCGATAATCACTCCGTTCAGCCTGCTCCTTCGACTTTGCTCAAGGCGGACGCGCTTCAAACATGATCCGGCCGGACGAGCATGGCGTTTGGCTTATTGTTAACGGTGTGCTTTGGTGATAGTGTGTTTCCAGATGATCCCGTCGCGCGCCGTGTCGTTTGGGCGCAGGCCGTCCGGAATATCGCCGCATTCAAGCCGGTGACGCATCACCGCTCAGGACTGGCCTACCGGGCTTCATCGCCGTACCGCAAGCTGCCGATATATTGCATGTGTTAATCGTGTTTTCTGGTCACGTTAATTCTCAAACTACAGGAGGTCTTGTCATGGCAAAAGTACTCGTCTTGTATTACAGCATGTATGGGCATATCGAAAAAATGGCGGATGCCATCGCCGAGGGAGTGCGCACGGTGGACGGCGCGGAGGCGGTGATCAAGCGCGTGCCGGAAATCATTCCCGAAGACCGGGCTCGCGCCATGGGCGTGAAGCTGGACCAGAAGGCGCCCATCGCAACCACCGAGGAACTGGGCAATTACGACGCGATCATCTTCGGCACGCCGACCCGCTTCGGCAACATGGCCGCCCAGATGCGCAATTTTCTGGATCAGACCGGCAAGCTGTGGATGAACGGCGCATTGATCGGCAAGGTCGGCAGCGTGTTCACCAGCACCGGCACGCAGCACGGCGGACAGGAAACGACGATCACCTCCTTTCACTCGACGCTGCTGCATCACGGCATGGTGATCGTCGGCGTGCCGTATTCCTGCAAGGGGCTCACGGTGATGACGGAGATCACCGGCGGCTCGCCTTACGGCTCTTCGACGCTGGCCGGCGGCGACGGCAAGCGCATGCCGAGCGAGAATGAACTGGAGATCGCGCGCTTCCAGGGCCGGCATGTCGCCCAGATTGCCAAACGCCTGACGGCGAATTAGCTTTTTCACAAGCCGCCGACAGGTATGGACGGCAAGGACCATATCGCTTACTTCACCATGGAGATCGGCCTGGCCGAGGCCATGCCGACCTATGCGGGCGGCTTGGGCATCCTGGCCGGGGACACCGTGCGCTCCGCCGCGGATCTCGGCATCCCGATGGTCGCCGTGACCCTGCTGCACCGCAAGGGCTATTTCCGCCAGCGGCTCGATGCCTCAGGCTGGCAAAGCGAAGAGGACGCCGCCTGGCCGGTAGCCGAACTGCTGGAGGAAATGGAGCCGCACTGTTCGATCGAGATTGAGGGGCGAGAGGTTCTGCTGCGGGCCTGGAAGTACGAAGTCAAAGGCGTTGGCGGCTCCAGCGTGCCGGTTTATTTCCTGGATACCGACCTCGAGCAGAATGCCGTGCCGGATCGCACCTTCACCGATTATCTCTACGGCGGCGATTTGCGCTACCGGCTTTGCCAGGAGGCGGTGCTGGGCATAGGCGGGGTCAGGATGCTGCGCGCCCTGGGTTATGGCGGGAATGGGGGCTACAACGAAATCAAGCGCTTCCACATGAACGAAGGACATGCCGCGCTGTTGACCCTGGAGCTTGCGTATGAGCTTTCCAGACAGGCCTGGGATATGGCCTACGAGCAGACCAAACACACCATCACGCCGGAGATGGTGCATCTGGTCAAACCCAGGTGCATTTTCACGACCCACACGCCGGTGCCTGCCGGGCAGGACAAGTTTCCGCTGGACCTCGTGCATCAGGTGATCACCGGTTATGAGGGGGCGTTTGCGGAACGCGAGCAGGAATTCTGCCCCGACTCCGTGCTGAACATGACGCACCTCGCGCTCGACAACAGCCACTACATCAACGGGGTGGCGAAAAGCCATGGGCATGTGGCGCGACAGATGTTCTCCAAGTACGACATCCACTCCATCACCAACGGCGTGCATGTGGCCACCTGGGCCTGTCCCTCCATCGCCCGGCTGTTCGACGAGCATATTCCGGGCTGGCGCGAAGACAACGCCAGCCTGCGCTACGCGGTCAACATCTCCAAACGGCTTGTCTGGGCAGCGCACCGCCAGGCGAAAGAAGCGCTCATCGGTCAGGTGAACAGGCTCACCGGCATTGGCCTCGAACCCGAGGTTTTCACGATCGGTTTCGCGAGACGCGCGGCGGTTTACAAGCGTGCCGACCTGCTGTTCTGGGATACCGCACGGCTCATCGAAATAGCAAAGACTGTCGGCCCGTTCCAGCTCGTCTATGCGGGCAAGGCGCACCCGCAGGATACGCCGGGAAAAGAAGTCATACGCCGCATCCACGAAATCAGGGAGACGCTCAGGGGAATCATCAAACTGG
>CAZMWC010000230.1:0-3968 GCA_964569805.1 uncultured Gallionella sp. | reverse complement strand
GATCTCAACGATGCGCCCGTGGTGGGTGATTCGCTGCGCGATCTGCAATGCGCCGCCGCAATCGGTGCACGGCCCTATCTGGTACTGACCGGTAAGGGCATGAAGACCCAAGCGGCAGGTGGACTCCCAGAGGGGACAGTTGTTCTGCCCGACCTGGCGGCGGTGGCGGCGGAGCTGGCCTAGGGCGATTCATGAGTATCTACGCCAATTCAACAATTCGTAGGGGCAATTCACGAATTGCCCTGCGCGATTTCGGGCGATTCGTGAATCGCCCCTACGCTCCCGCCCCACAGAATTCTGATTGATATGATCGCATTGCGTTCGCTGCTGTTCCTGTTGCTGCAAGTTGTGCTCACGCCGATATTTTCCACGCTGGCGCTGCTGACCTTTCCATTCCCGCCGCTGGTGCGCTACCGCTTCATCTCCAGTTATGCCCGCACCATGATGTGGTTGTTGCGCGTGGTGTGCGGCATCCGCCATGAAGTGCGCGGCATCGAAAATATCCCCAAAGAGCCTTGCGTCGTGTTGTGCAAACACCAGTCGGCCTGGGAAACATTTGCCTTGCAGATTGTTTTTCCGCCGCAGGTGTGGGTGCTGAAACGCGAACTGCTGCGCTTGCCATTTTTTGGCTGGGGGCTGGCGATGACCAACCCGATCGCCATCGATCGCAGTGATGGCAAGGGTGCGGTAAGGCAACTGCTGAAACAGGGCAAAGACAGGCTGGCGCAAGGCTTCTGCGTGGTGATTTTTCCCGAGGGCACGCGCGTGCCGTTCGGCCAGCGCGGCAAATACAAAATGGGGGGCGCGCTGCTGGCGGCCTCCAGCAGCGTGCCAGTTGTGCCGGTGGCACACAATGCCGGGCGGTTGTGGGGGCGCAATGCCTTCAGCAAGCACCCCGGCCTGATCACCATGAGCATCGGCGCGCCGATCGACACCAGAGGCCTGAAGGCGGACGAGATCAATACGCGCGTCGAGGCATGGATCGAAAACGAGATACAGCAGTTGGCGCACTAGATGCCCCCATGTTAAAGCGATTGCGCAATTTGGTTTCACCTCCCGCCGTACCCGCAAGGGGCACGTCCGGGGTGTCCCCGTTGCTTCGCAACGACCCTCCCGCCGTTGAACAACGTGCCGCACTTCTCGCCGGGAAAGAAATTCCCTACACCTTAAAACGTAGCGGCAAACGCCGCAGCATCGGTCTGCGCATCGACGATCGGGGTCTCACCGTGAGCGCGCCGTTACGCGCTTCGGAAAAATGGCTGCACAGCGTGTTGCAGGATAAAGCGCGCTGGGTGGTAGAAAAACTGGATGGTTGGCAAACACGCAAACAGGTCGAGACGCGCTGGGCGGATGGCGAAACAATTCCCTATCTGGGCGAGTTGCTTACTTTATGCGTGGTGCGGAGTTTGTTTGCGACACCTCCGGCGCTGTGCGGCCGGGAGTTGCGTGTGTTCGTGGCGGGCAATGCCGGCTCGGCGCAGATCGAGCAAACCGTGTCGCGCTGGTATCGCCAGGAAGCCGAACAGTTATTTGCGCGGCGTGTCGCGCATCATGCAGCATTGCTAAACGTCACACCGCGTGCAATCAGGCTTTCGGTGGCAAAAACCCAATGGGGCTGCTGCACCGCGCGCGGCACGGTGCGGCTGAATCTGCAATTGATCAAGTTGCCGCTGCATCTGATCGACTACGTAGTTGTGCACGAATTGGCGCACTTGCGCGAGATGAACCATTCGGCTGCGTTCTGGAGTGTGGTAGAAAGTGTTTGCCCGGATTATGCGAAGCTGCGACGTGAGCTCAAGGCAGTAGCCTTGTAGGGGCGATTCATGAATCGCCCGTTTTTGGTTGCGCCCTGCAGGATGGGTATCGCTACGCTCAACCCATCCTACCATTCAATTTTTTCACCCTGTTCGGCGAACAGCTCCGCGAGCTTGGCAAACAATTCGCAGCCGTCGCGCCGGCTGCGCCATGCGCCATCCTGCCATGCGTAGTGAAACCCGCCCGATTTTGCAGCGACCCAGATTTCCTGATTTACGTCGTGGCGGTTGACGATGATCTTCTGCCCGTTGTCGAACTCAATCTCCAGCACATTGCCGCTGCGGTTGCATTCGACATCGCCGCCGTGATCATCGATAGCCGTTTCGACGCGCGCCAGCGCGGCATCGGCCAGTTGGTTAAATTCGCTTTCGATCATTGTCAGACCTTATATAATCCGGTTCATTAAAATTTCTGTCGGGTGCAATCATGCGTCATCACACCATGTTGGGCATTATCGTTGTTTTGATCACACTGCTGCAAGGCTGCGGGCACAAAGGGCCGCTCACGCTTCCCGCGCCAGACGCGGCAACTTCCGCCAAACCGGGCAAATAAAAACATGAATAGCTATTTTCATTATCAAGACGGCCAACTGTATGCCGAACAAGCGCCTCTGGAGAATGTCGCCGCGCGGTTTGGCACACCCTGTTATGTGTATTCGCGCGCCGCGCTGACCGATGGCTATCACCAGTTCGAGCATGCGTTACGCGATCGTGAACACTTGATCTGCTATGCGGTGAAGGCGAATTCCAATCTGGCGATCCTGAATGTGTTTGCGCGCCTTGGCGCGGGCTTCGATATCGTCTCCGGTGGCGAATTGCAGCGAGTGCTGGCAGCGGGTGGTGATGCGAGAAAAGTGGTATTTTCCGGCGTGGGCAAAAGTGTCGCGGAAATGCGCATGGCGCTGGATACCGACATTTTGTGTTTCAACGTCGAATCGGCAGCCGAGTTGGATCGCCTCAACGAAGTAGCCGGGAGCATGGGCAAGGTGGCACCGATCAGCCTGCGTGTGAATCCCGATGTGGATGCGAAAACCCACCCTTACATCTCCACCGGATTGAAACAGAACAAGTTCGGCGTAGCCTATACCGAGGCGCTGGCGCTGTATCGCAAGGCGCACGAATTACCCAACTTGCGCATCACCGGCATGGATTGCCACATCGGTTCGCAGCTCACCAAGACCAGCCCGTTCATTGCGGCGGTAGAGAAGATATTGGCGCTGGCGGATGCACTGGTAACGGAAGGCATTCAGCTTGAACATCTCGATCTGGGCGGTGGATTAGGTATTTGCTACAGCGATGAGACACCGCCCGTGATCGCGGATTATGTGGCCGCATTGCTGACCGCGTTGCGCGGGCGCAGCGAAAAACTAATCCTCGAACCGGGGCGCGTACTGGCCGGCAATGCCGGCGTGTTGCTGACGCGCGTGGAATATCTCAAGCATGGCGAGGAAAAGAATTTTGCCATCGTGGATGCCGCGATGAACGACCTGATGCGCCCGGCTTTGTATGATGCGTACCACGAAATATTGCCAGTACTGCGCGAAAACCATACTGCACAGATCTACGAAATCGTCGGGCCAATCTGCGAAACCGGCGATTTCATCGGTCATGCACGCGAACTGGCAATCGCCCCGCAATCCTTGCTGGCTGTGCTTTCAGCCGGTGCTTACGGGATGAGCATGAGCTCCAATTACAACACCCGTCCACGAGCCGCCGAGGTGATGGTGGATGGCGATGCCGTGCATCTGGTGCGCGAGCGTGAGACCGTGGCGCAGTTGTATGCCGGTGAGAAAGCGATTCCGTGATTGTTGCAAATTGCGCAAAATATTTTCGCGAAATTTGTTGCAGGTTTTTTTAAACGTGGATAGAGTGCCGACACCACAAGCGTCTTTCGCTTAAACACAGGGCGTTTGGGTGTGCAGTGAGTCGTAGTGAATGTTCTAAATTCTTATGGAGAATGAAAATGGCAACATCAGCAAAAGCACCCGCAACCAAAAAACCCGCAGCGAAACCAGCAGCTAAAAAAGTAGTTGCCAAAAAACCGGCAGCCAAGCCAGCAGCTAAAAAAGTAGTTGCCAAAAAACCGGCAGCGAAACCAGCAGCTAAAAAAGCCGTTGCCAAAAAACCGGCAGCCAAGCCAGCAGCTAAAAAAGC
>CAZMWC010000229.1:0-3973 GCA_964569805.1 uncultured Gallionella sp. | reverse complement strand
CATCACGGTTTTTCCGGATTTTGGCGATGCCACCAGCAGGCCGCGTTGCCCCCTGCCGATGGGCGCGATGATGTCGATGATGCGCCCGGTGATGTTTTCCTCGGCGCGAATATCGCGCTCAAGTATCAGCGGTTGGGTGGGGAATAGCGGGGTAAGGTTTTCAAACAGGATTTTGTTCTTTGCGTTCTCGGGCGGTTCACCGTTGACTTTATCCACTTTCACCAGCGCGACATAACGCTCGCCATCCTTGGGGGTTCGAATCTCGCCCTCGATGGTATCGCCGGTGTGCAGGTTGAAGCGGCGAATCTGGCTGGGGCTGACGTAGATATCATCCGGGCCTGCCAGGTAAGAGGTGTCCGGCGAGCGCAGGAAACCGAAGCCATCCGGCAGGATTTCCAGTGTGCCATCGCCGAAAATGCTTTCGCCTTTTTTAGCATGGCTTTTCAACAGCGCGAACATGACATCCTGTTTGCGCATTCGGTTGGCGTTCTCGATTTGATTGGCCGCAGCCATTTCAACGAGCTCAGTGACGTGTTTTGTTTTTAGGTCGGATAGGTGCATAGCGATGCAAATATGAAGATTGAGAAGAGCGAAAGGATGGGGTCGAATCGGGTGGAGAATGCCACCCGCATGGTCTGAACATAATTCGTTTTTGGTTTTAAGTTGCCCGTTTCCGGTTTTGGGTTGCCAAGATGAAAAAACTTAATGGACGCTACAGGAAGGCGATGCAGGCGCGACAGTAAACGCTTTAGATGTGGCTGTCAATAAAAGCGGTTAATTGGGATTTTGACACTGCGCCGACCTTGGTAGCCTCGATATTGCCGTTCTTGAACAACATCAGGGTCGGGATGCCACGGATGCCGAATTTCTGCGGGGTTTGCTGGCTCTCGTCCACATTCAGTTTGGCGACAGTCAGGCGGCCGGCATATTCTTTGGCAACCTCGTCCAGAATAGGCGCGATCATACGGCACGGCCCGCACCACTCTGCCCAATAATCCACCAGTACAGGCAGTGGAGATTGGAGCACTTCCGTGTCAAAAGTGGCATCGGAAACGTAATGTATGTGTTCGCTCATGGTTCGGCCTCGCTTTGAGTATGGGGGTGATTCAGGATACGACGCACGGCATATTGTGTATTTATCGCCGAGCTTCGAACGGCATCCTAACTAAAAAAGAGCGCACTGTGAAGTGTAACGATGGCAAAAAAAGCGCGATGACACCATTGTGTTGATTCAAAACGGTGTTTTCTTAAAGATTGCGTGCAGCCGATTTTCTTTAAACCCAAATAATTCATCGGATTGTAGGATGTGGTGACCCTTCGGCTACGCTCAGGACTAAAGGCCTTGCGAACCGCATCATTTGACACGCGAGCGATGCGGTTCCTTCGCCACCGCATCCTACCGGGCTTTTGGGAGAATCATTTTGTAGGAGCGGGCCATGCCCGCGATCAGGTAATTCGCGGGCATGGCCCGCTCCTACAAATTCCAACTGCGGTTTTTAGGGCAAGCGGATTGAGCTGGAGGTCAGGCCGATGGAAATGGTCGCGTAGAGCGAGCCGTTTGTCAGGCATAACTGCCGAAAATCGTCAGTCCGGTGACAAATTATGGAGGCTAAATGGTCGATTTTGTCATTTTCCTGTGCCGCGCAAATAACGACAAAACAACAAAACACGCGGCGCAGCCGCGACAAAGCCACTGTTCTCTGTATTTTGTCGTCTGTCCTCTGCTGTCTGGCACGACTATTGCTGCATAGAACAGCAACACACAGCAAGTGTGTTTAACTCAAAAGGAGCATTAACATGAAGAACATTCAAAAAGGCTTTACCCTGATCGAACTGATGATCGTCGTCGCGATTATCGGTATTCTGGCCGCAGTAGCGATCCCCGCTTATGGCGATTACACCGCCCGGGCACAGGCTTCTGAAGGCTTTATTTTGCTGGATGGCTTGAAGACACCGATTGCAGAGGCAATCTCGTCGGCTGGTGAGGCTGCCGGATGTGCAGCACCGTCAACTTATGTTTCAGCCGGTAAATACGTGAGCGGTACCGCTTTCGCGCTGGCTACTCCAGTTTGTACAATCACAATCACTTATGCTGCAGGAGCAAATTCGAGAATCGCCGGCCAAACTGCATCCTTGGCATATAATTCGACCACCAGTGCCTGGACTTGTGCCACGTCTTTGCCTGCTGGTGTGAAGCCGTCTTCATGCTAATCTGGCGAGGGTAGGGTGCATGCACCCTATCACTGCACATGTTTGAAGGTTGTAAAAAGCCCCTCTTGCGAGGGGCTTTTTTCATGGGCAACTGTCATTGGCGAAAGCACCGTAGGGGCGATTCACGAATCGCCCGCAATGATAGGGCAATTCGTGAATCGCCCCTACATTCCACGTTCGACAGAGATTTTCAGGTGGTAGGATGCGGTGATGAAGGAACCGCATCGCTCGCGTGATAAATGATGCGGTTCGTGCCTCACCTCATCCTACGGTTTCTAACTTTTTGTCATGTTTTGACATCATTTGGCTGGCAGAAGATTAACGAATCCACACCGTTTTTGCATTCACGAATTCATGTATCCCCAGCCTGGATAATTCGCGTCCGTAGCCCGAGGCCTTGATGCCGCCGAAGGGCAGGCGCGGGTCGGATTTGACCATGCCGTTGATGAAAGTGCAGCCTGCCTGGATTTGTGTCGCCAATTGTTCGGCGCGTGCCGTGTCTTTGCTCCAGATCGACGAGCCGAGACCGAAGCGGGTGGCGTTGGCGATGCGCAGCGCATCCGCTTCGGTCTCGGCGCGAATGATGGTCGCTACCGGGCCGAATAGCTCTTCGTGGTAGGCGCGGGTGTTGGCTGTGACGCGATCCAGAATGGACGGCGGGTAGAAAAATCCTTCGCGCTCCACGGGTTTGCAGCCGGTCACCACCACCGCACCTTGTGCGATGGAATCGGTGATTTGGCCATGCAAGGCTTCACGCAGGTCGAGGCGCGCCAGCGGGCCGATTTGCGTGGCATCGTCCAGCGGGTCGCCGAGCTTGAGCGCTTCCACTTTGGTTTTGAACTGGTACAGGAATTCGTCCGCGATTTGCGGCACGACGATGAAGCGTTTGGCGGCGATGCACGATTGCCCGCAATTCATGAAACGCGAGGCTACCGCCATGTTTGCGGCCAATTCCAAATCGGCATCGTGCAGCACGATAAAGGGGTCGGAGCCGCCCAATTCCAGCACGCATTTTTTCAGGTGCTGGCCGGCGAGCGCGGCGACCTTGCGTCCGGCGGCTTCCGAGCCGGTGAGCGTGACCGCATGTGTATGCGGGTTGGCGATCGCGTCGGCCACCTGTTCGACCTCGATCATCAGGTTCGTCAACACACCCTCCGGCAAGCCGCATTCGCGGAAGATGGCTTCTATGGCGAGCGCACACTGCGGCACATTGGGCGCATGTTTCAGCGCTAGCGCATTACCCGCCATCAAGGCCGGGGCTGCGGCGCGGAATACTTGCCAGAACGGAAAATTCCACGGCATGACGGCCAGCACCACACCGAGCGGGTAATATGCGACATAGCTTTTACCGGCATCCGATTCCATCGGCTCGGCGCACAAGAATTCTCCGGCATGTTGCGCGTAGTAGTCACAAACTCCGGCGCATTTTTCGATTTCGGCACGCGCCTCGCGCAGCGGTTTGCCCATTTCCAGGGTGATGAGGGTGGCGTAGCGGTCACGCTGCGCGCGCAACTGCATTGCCGCATTGCGCAGCAGTTCGGCGCGATGGGGAAAGGTTGTTTGTGCCCAGGCTTGCTGCGCGTGGTGGGTTTTTTCGAGAGCTTGTTCCAGGCGGCGGTCATCCCAACTGGCGTAGGTCTGGATCAGCTGATTGGTGGAGGGGTTGAGGCTCGTGTGAGGCATGGCATCGCTCCTGTAGGTGCGGATTTATCCGCACATGAGCTTTCTTAAGTGCGAATGAATTCGCACCTACACTGGAAAA
>CAZMWC010000228.1:0-3975 GCA_964569805.1 uncultured Gallionella sp. | reverse complement strand
ATCAAGGATCGGAGATTTCTACGTTACGTGCAGCAAGGTGAAGTGGGAGGCTGAAGCGGAATGCGGTGGGGTCGGAGTGCCACCGCGTAGCGGTTTAGTTCAACGTAAAGTAGCTGGCAAAAACGCCGGATATTCTGGAGATGTCTGCCGTATAATCTGGTTGAGCATTTCTCACCCCATTGATTTGTAAAGCCGGAAGCATCCTAACATGGCAAGCGATACTGTGAAAAGCGGCATTTCTTTGCAGCCTCCCGTGAAGCTGCTCGATCAGGTGCGCGACCGTATCCGTTACAAACATTACAGCCTTCGCACCGAGCATTCGTATGTGCAGTGGGTGAAGCGGTTTGTGCTATTTCACGGCAAACGTCATCCCAACACGATGGGTGCACGGGAAGTGGAGGCGTTTCTGCAGAACCTTGCCAACGAGGGCAAGGTCTCCGCTTCCACTCACCAGCAGGCGCTTTCAGCGCTGTTATTCCTGTACAAGGAGGTGCTGGGCGTTGATTTGCCTTGGCTGGAGAATCTTTCCCGCCCGAAAAAACCAAAGCGGCTTCCCGTGGTGCTGACCGTGGCTGAAGTGAAAAAGGTGCTGGTGCAGCTTGAAGGGACGCACGCGCTGATGGCGCGGTTGTTGTATGGCAGCGGGATGCGTTTGATGGAGTGCGTGCGCTTGCGGATAAAGGATGTGGATTTCGAGCGCCATGAGATTCTGGTGCGGGAGGGCAAAGGCAACAAGGATCGCGTGACGATGTTGCCCGATGCGCTGGTCGCGGATTTGCGGGCGCATCTGGAGCGGGTGCGCAGTTTGTGGGAGCGTGATCGCGAAGCAGGGCGCGCCGGGGTGTTTATGCCGCAGGCGCTGGAGAAGAAGTATCCGAACGGCGGAAAGTCCTGGCCGTGGTTCTGGGTTTTTCCGTCGAGATCGCTGTCGGTTGATCCGCGCACGGGCATTGAGCGCCGCCATCATGCGCACGAGCAGGCCTTGCAACGTGCCATCAAGCAGGCGGTAGCGAATGCCGGAATTGCCAAGCCTGCAACCACCCACAGTCTGCGCCACTCTTTTGCCACCCATCTGCTGCAATCCGGCTACGACATCCGCACCGTGCAGGAGCTGCTCGGGCATTCCGACGTGTCCACCACGATGATCTACACCCATGTGCTGAACAAGGGCGGCAGGGGCGTGGTGAGTCCGCTGGATCGGTAGGGCAAGGAAATTACAATTTGTAAATTTAATTGACAATTTGTAAATTTCGCGCAGAATCCCGCCATGCTCAAACGTTCAGCCAGCGCAACACTGAAGCAACTCGCCACTTGGTACCCTGCCGTGGCGCTGACCGGTCCGCGCCAGGCGGGCAAGACGACGCTGGCGCAGAGCGTGTTTCCCGATAAGCCTTACCGTTCTCTGGAAGACCCGGATCAGCGCGAATTTGCGCTGGGCGATCCGCGCGGGTTTCTTGCGCAATTTCCCGACGGGGCGATTCTGGATGAGGTGCAACGCACGCCGGAATTGTTTTCTTACCTGCAAACCCGCATGGATGCGGATCGCCGCATGGGTTTGTTCATATTGACTGGCTCCCAGCAATTCAGTTTGAACCAGCATATTTCCCAGTCGTTGGCGGGGCGGGTGGGTTATCAGCATTTGCTGCCATTTTCGCTCGGGGAGTTGCAGGAGCAATTTCCGCCGAAAGATATTGAATCAATGTTGGTGCGGGGATTTTATCCGCCCGTGTTCGACAGGGAAATTCCGCCGCACATCTGGTATGCCGATTATGTCACCACTTACATTGAGCGCGATCTGCGCCAGCTTATCAATGTGCGCGACTTGGCCGCCTTTCAGCGTTTTCTGCGCATGTGCGCAGCGCGCAGCGGGCAGTTGCTTAACCTGTCCGCATTGGCGGCTGACTGCGGTATTACGCACAATACCGCGAAAAATTGGATCTCGATTCTGGAGGCGAGTTATCTGGTGGTGCTGTTGCAACCCTGGCATCGCAATCTTGGCAAGCGTCTGGTGAAAACGCCCAAGCTCTATTTTCTCGATACCGGGCTTGCGGCCTGGTTAGCGGGTGCGCGCAACCCTGAAGATTTGAAACTGGGGAGTTTGCGCGGGCCGTTATTTGAAACCTGGCTGGTGAACGAATTGACCAAGCACTTGTGCAACCACGCCCTGCCTAACCGCTTGTACTTTTGGCGCGATAGCACGGGTAATGAAGTTGATTTGTTGGTGGAGCAAGGGCCGGATATGGCTTTCCCCATAGAGTGCAAGGCAGGGCAAACCGTGGCGGGAGATTGGTTCAAGCCGCTGCAAAGTTTTTGCGCGGCCGCCGGTATTGCCGAGTCTGCGCTGATATATGGCGGGAAAGAAAACCAGTCGCGTGGCAACACACGGGTGTTCGGTTGGCAATCAATAGACGATTTGATGCGCCAAGCGGTAGGAAGTGTTGAAGGTTTTAACAAATGATCGCCTACCTAATCCGCCGCATCCTGTATGCCATCCCCATCCTGATCGGGGTGAACCTGCTCACTTTCGCGTTGTTTTTTGTGGTGAATACGCCGGACGATATGGCGCGGATGCAGCTCGGCATCAAGCGCGTGACACCGGAGGCGATCGAGAAATGGAAGCAGCAGCGCGGTTACGACAAGCCTCTGCTCATCAATAGCGTAGCCGGAGGTGCGGGCAAAATTACCGATACGATTTTCTGGCAGAAATCCGCCAGCATGTTTGTGCTGGATTTCGGCTACTCCGATGACGGGCGCAGCATCGGGGGCGAGATTGTCAAGCGTATGAGCCCCAGCCTCGCCATCGCGCTGCCGACCTTTATTGTCGGCCTCGCCGTGTATGTCAGTTTTGCGTTGCTGATGACGCTGTTTCGCGCCACCGCGCTGGATATGGCGGGCGTGGCGTTGTGCGTGTTGCTGATGTCGATTTCCGGTTTGTTTTACATCATCGGCGGGCAGTTTCTGGTGAGCAAGCTGTGGCATCTGGTGCCGATCTCCGGCTATGCGGGCGGGGCGGACAGTTTCAAGTTTGTGGCGCTGCCCATCGTCATCGGTGTGGCCGGCGGCATCGGCTCCAGCAGCCGCTGGTACCGCACTATTTTTCTTGAGGAAATCGGCAAGGATTATGTGCGCACCGCGCGCGCCAAAGGCGTATCCGAGTTGGCGGTGATGTTCCGCCATGTGTTGAAGAACGCGATGATTCCGATCCTCACCGGCGTGGTGGTGGTGATTCCGCTGCTGTTCATGGGCAGCCTGCTCACCGAGTCATTTTTTGGTATTCCGGGCCTGGGTAGTTACACCATTGATGCCATCAACGCGCAGGATTTCAGCGTGGTGCGCGCGATGGTGTTTCTCGGCTCGCTGCTGTACATCGTCGGGCTGATACTCACCGATATTTCTTACACGGTAGTTGATCCGAGGGTGCGTCTCGCATGAGTTTTACGCCTATCATTCTGTGGAGCGATGCGCTGGTGTTCTTGCTGCTGGCCGTGTGCATCGCCAGTGTCTGGTATATCCGGCAACGCGAGCATCTGCTGCTGCCCTGGCGGCGTGTGGGGCAGAGCGGCGTGGCGATGGTGTCGCTGCTGGTGCTGTCGCTGTTCCTGCTGGTCGGGTTGCTGGATACGCTGCATTACCGTGCCGCCTTGCCGGGGCAGAACGGCGATAAAACGGTATATTCGCCGGAGGTGTTGAGCGTGTTTGACAAGCTGGTCGAGCCGCTGCGTATGCACACCGAGAAAACCTACTCCGCGCCGTTCGCGCTGGCGCTGTATGCCAAGGAGAGCATCACCGACGCGCAGGGCAACGTGATGCGCGAATACCCGAGGTTGCAGTACGGAGGAGCGCATCTGGCGAATGAGTCGCAGCGCGCTGCGGATGTGGTGTGGCGGGCGGTGGTGGGCGGCTTTTTTGGGATGTTTTTCGGGATGTTGCTGCTTATTGCGGCAGCGTCATTCCGGCGCAGGCCGGAATCCAGTG
>CAZMWC010000227.1:0-4001 GCA_964569805.1 uncultured Gallionella sp. | reverse complement strand
GACTTGGCACGGGGTTATCGTGCTTAGTCAATACTTAATTGTTCCATCAGAGCTTGTTGAACCATGATCGGATTAAATTCATAATAATCAATTGGTTCAGCAAACCCCTCGACAAGCTCAAGGCGAACGGGTGATTTAATCCGTGTTTCCCTAAAGATATGCTCTCATGCCAGCCGTGCGTGCTTTGCTCTTCATTCAGCACACTCCTTGCTTCAGGCTGGCCGAAATAAAATCATCCAGGTCGCCATCCAGCACCGCTTGAGTATTGCCGACCTCATAATTGGTGCGCAAATCCTTGATGCGTGACTGGTCGAGTACGTAGCTGCGTATCTGGTGCCCCCAGCCGATGTCTGATTTGGTGTCTTCCAGCGCCTGTTTCTCGGCGTTGCGCTTGCGCAGCTCCTCTTCGTACATGCGCGATTTCAGCATGGACATGGCCTCGGCGCGGTTCTTGTGCTGCGAACGGTCGCTCTGGCATTGCACGACGATGTTGGTGGGGAGGTGGGTGATGCGCACCGCCGAGTCGGTCTTGTTGATGTGCTGACCACCAGCACCGCTGGCTCGATAAGTATCCACGCGCAGGTCGGCGGGATTGATGTCGATCTCGATGGAGTCGTCCACTTCGGGATAGACGAACACGCTGGAGAACGAGGTATGGCGGCGGTTGCCGGAGTCGAACGGGGACTTGCGCACCAGTCGGTGCACGCCGGTTTCGGTGCGCAAGTGACCGTAGGCATAATCACCGATCACTTTGATTGAAGCACCTTTGATGCCCGCGACTTCGCCGTCGGATTGTTCCAGTATTTCAACCTGGAATCCCTTGCGCTCGCAATAGCGCAGATACATGCGCAGCAGCATGCTGCCCCAGTCTTGCGCCTCGGTACCGCCGGAACCGGCCTGAATATCGATGAAGCAATTGTTCGGATCCATCGGGTGCGAGAACATGCGGCGGAATTCCATGTCCGCGACGCGCTTCTCGATGTCTTGAATGTCGGCGGCGGTGCCGTTCAGGCTGTCGTCGTCGTTTTCCGCTTTGGCCATTTCAAACAGCTCGGCGGCATCGGAAAGATTTTGCTGAATTTGCTTGAGGCCAAGCACCACGCCTTCCAGCATTTTGCGCTCGCGCCCCAGCTCCTGCGCGCGCTTGGCATCCTGCCAGATGGCGGGGTCCTCGGCGAGTTCGCAGACTTCGGTCAGGCGTTCCTGTTTGGTATCGAAGTCAAAGATACCTCCGTAATTCGGCGCTGCGCAGAGCTAAATCCTGCAATTGATTGGAGAGGGCGTTGAGTTGTTCGGCTTCCATGTGTTTATCTCTATAAATTCGTTATTCGGGCGAATCGCGTTGTCGCGTGCTCGCTCACTCCTCGTCTATCTATTCGATATGCCTCGTCGTTCGCTGCGCGGCTCCTAGCGCTTCATCCCGAAGAACGAATTTCTAGAGACAAACACAACTACGCTGACGCGCCAAAAGGGGCGGCGATTATAACCGTTTGGACTCGGCTATGCCCGCCAGTGCCGGATGATGAGCTGCAGACTTTGCGCGCCGTTATATTCGTTGACGTTCAGGTTGTACACAGCATGGATTTGTTCGGGCAAGAGCTCGTTGTGCCCGAACAGCATCGCCTCGATGATCTTTCCCTTGGTGGCGAGGCGCAATTTGAGGTGCTTCTCGCTGACCACGCGCTGATTCTCCACGAGAAAATCATCGCTGAACTGGGGTGCTGGGAAGCCTTGTCCCCATACCTGCTCATCCAGCAAACGCGCCACTTCCAGATTCATTTCCGCGTGTTCCAGCGCACCGTCGGTTTCAATGCGTTGCGCCAGATCGCTTGCGCTGAGCAGTTCGCCGGATACTTGTTCGAAGGCGGCGACAAAGTTTCCAAAATCGGCCTCGGCGATGCTCAGGCCTGCGGCAGCGGCGTGACCGCCAAATTTTTTAATCAGCTCGGGATGGCGTTTGCTGACCAGATCCAGCGCGTCGCGCAGATGTAGCCCGGCAATGGAACGTCCGGAGCCTTTCAGCTCGCCGTCGTTGCCGCGCGCGAAGGCGATGGTCGGGCGATGGAATTTGTCCTTGAGGCGCGAGGCGAGGATGCCGATCACGCCTTGATGCCAGCTCTCGTCGAACAGCGTGAGGCTATAGTTGTCGTGCGGGTCGATGGATTCCAGCGCCATCAGCGCGCTGTCCTGCATGTCTGTTTCGATATTGCGCCGTTCGCGATTGAGTTTATCCAGTTGTGCCGCAATCCGCAGAGCTGTGGCGGTATCGTCGGCCAACAAACAGTTGATGCCCAGACTCATGTCGTCCAGCCGTCCCGCCGCATTCAGGCGCGGCCCGACGGTGAAGCCGAGATCCAGACTGGAGATGCGCGCCGGGTTTTTCTTTGCCACCTGCAACAGTGCGTTGATACCGGCACAGGCGCGTCCGGCGCGAATGCGCAGCAACCCTTGTTGCACCAGGATGCGATTGTTCTGGTCCAACTTCACCACATCGGCGACTGTTCCAAGGGCAACCAGATCGAGCAGTTCGACGAGTTTCCGTCCTCTGATGAAACTACTAGCCATCTGACTAGACTGGCAAACAACGCCAGCCAAGTCATTGGTTATGTCGTCAGTCATCTGCCCTCTGATCCGCAGCTCGGCGCGCAGCGCCAGCAGCACATAAAACATCACACCGACACCCGCGAGATTTTTGCTGGGAAACTGGCAGCCGCGTTGGTTAGGGTTAACGATGCAGGCAGCATCCGGCAGCGTGTCGCCCGGCAAATGGTGATCGGTGATGAAGACTTGCATGCCCAGCCGGTTCGCCTCGGCTACGCCTTCGACGCTGGCGATGCCATTGTCCACGGTCAGCAAGATGTCCGGCTGCTTGGGTGCGGCCAGTCGGACGATCGCCGGGGTCAGGCCATAACCGTATTCAAAGCGGTTCGGCACGATGAAGTCGATCTGCGCACCGAAGGCGCGCAAGCCGCGTACCGCCACCGCGCAGGCAGTTGCGCCATCGGCATCATAGTCGGCGATAACCAGCAATCTTTTCCGCGCGGCGATTGCATCGGCCAGCAGGCACGCCATTTCACGCGCATTCTTCAAGTTATCGAATGGCAACAATCCGGCCAGCGCGGTGTCCAGCTGTTTGCTGCCGGTGATGCCGCGCGCCGCAAAAACTTTGGCTAATGCGAGCGGATAGCCCGCATCGAGCAGCTGTTGCATAGCTACTTCCGGGATAGTGCGCGGCGTGATTTCTGGCATGGGGGTAGTATAGCTGTTGCCCGGTAGATGCTGTGATAACCGCATCGTTAACCAGCCACTTAACGAGCGTAGTTTGCTCGTTTAGTGGAATGGCTATGCAGCGCTCGCAATCGATGCGGTTCGTGCCTCACCGCATCCTACGGCGCTTAATTGCCGCCTCGTTTTTTTCAGGCAATTGCGTTAGAATCGCGCCCACTTTTATAAGTCAGGCATAGAAAAATCGTGGCATTGATCGTTCAGAAGTACGGCGGCACCTCGGTCGGCAATCCGGACCGCATCAAGAACGTGGCGCGGCGCGTCGCAAAATTCAAGGCACTGGGTCATCAGGTCGTGGTGGTGGTCTCCGCAATGAGCGGTGAGACCAACCGCCTGATCGGGCTTGCCCATGAAATCCAGAAGCATCCCGATCCGCGCGAGTTGGACGTGATTATTTCCACCGGCGAGCAGGTCACCATCGGTCTGTTGACGATGGCGCTCAAGGAGCTGGGACTGAAGGCCAAGAGCTACACCGGCGGACAGGTCAAGATTCTCACCGATAACGCCTTTACCAAGGCGCGCATCGTCAGCATCGATGAGCAGAACATCCGCACCGATCTGGCGAACGGCCACGTGGTCGTGGTGGCCGGCTTCCAGGGTGTGGACGAGGACGGCAATATCACTACGCTGGGACGCGGCGGTTCGGATACCACCGGCGTGGCGATCGCTGCCGCGCTGCGTGCCGACGAATGCCAGATATACACCGACGTGGACGG
>CAZMWC010000226.1:0-4054 GCA_964569805.1 uncultured Gallionella sp. | reverse complement strand
CCGTCGGTGTTTGTGTGCGATGAGTGCATCACGTTGTGCAACGACATCATGCGCGAGGAAATCCAGAACGAGAACACCAAGGATGACAAGGCTGATTTGCCGGTGCCCAAAAAAATCTGCACAGCACTTGATGAGTATGTCATTGGGCAGGAAAATGCCAAGCGAATTTTGTCAGTAGCGGTCTACAACCACTATAAGCGGCTTAAAAACGACGCGAAGGATGGCGTAGAGTTGTCCAAGAGCAATATCCTGCTGGTTGGGCCAACCGGCTCCGGCAAAACTTTGCTGGCGCAGACACTGGCGCGCTTGCTGGATGTGCCATTTGTGATGGCTGATGCCACCACGCTGACCGAGGCTGGTTATGTCGGTGAGGATGTCGAGAACATTATTCAGAAATTGTTGCAGAGCTGTGACTATGATGTGGAAAAAGCGCAGCGCGGCATTGTATACATCGATGAAATCGACAAAATTTCCCGCAAATCGGACAACCCTTCCATTACCCGTGATGTGTCCGGCGAAGGGGTGCAACAGGCGCTGCTTAAATTGATCGAAGGCACCAAGGCTTCGATTCCACCGCAGGGTGGGCGCAAGCATCCCAATACGGAATTTTTGCAGGTAGATACCACCAACATCTTGTTTATCTGTGGTGGTGCATTTGACGGGTTGGAAAAAGTCATCCGCAATCGTTCTTCCAAGGCCAGCATCGGATTCGGTGCGACCATCAGCAGCAAGGATGAGCGCAAGACCGGCGAAACCCTGCGCGATGTGGAACCGGAAGATTTGATCAAGTTCGGCCTGATTCCTGAATTCGTGGGCCGCCTGCCGGTAGTGGCGACACTGGAGGAATTGGATGAAACGGCGCTGGTCAAAATTTTGACTGAACCCAAAAACGCGCTGACCAAACAATACCAGAAATTATTTTCCATGGAAGGTGTGGAACTGGAATTCCGCGAGGGTGTGTTGCTGGCCATTGCCCGCAAGGCGCTGGCACGCAAGGCTGGCGCGCGCGGATTGCGCTCAATATTGGAACATGCGCTGCTGGATGTGATGTTTGATTTGCCTTCGATGGAGGATGTCAGCAAAGTTGTGTTGGATGAAACGAATTTGACGGGCGAGGTTACACCCCTCATCATTTACGCTGATACTCCAAAAGCCGCCTAACTTACTGTTCACCATCGCTCTTTATCTTGTCCGGATGGGGTGCTTGAATTTGCCCAAGCTATCCCCATCTAACCCACCAGTCAACGAATAGGTGATTGTCATGTCAGAACAAGATACTCCAAGCATTACCAAAACCGATTTGCACCCGCTGTTGCCGTTGCGTGATGTCGTGGTGTTCCCGCATATGGTTATTCCATTGTTTGTCGGTCGCGCCAAATCTATCAAAGCGCTTGAAGCTGCTATGGAGGCTGGCAAGGGCATTGTGCTGGTCGCGCAAAAGTCAGCTGCCAAAGACGACCCTAGCCGGGATGATTTGTACGCTATCGGCAGCATGGCCAATATTCTGCAAATGCTCAAACTGCCGGATGGCACGGTGAAAGTGCTGGTGGAGGGCACGCAGCGCGTCAACGTGCTGCGCGTCTATGACGCTGACAGCTATTTTGATGCCGAGGTGGAAATGGTTTCTGCCGAAGATGGCACGGATAGTGAATCCGAGGCAATGCGGCGCGCGCTAATCGCGCAGTTCGATCAGTATGTGAAACTCAACAAAAAAATCCCGCCGGAAATACTGACTTCGCTGGCCGGTATTGATGATGCGGGCCGTCTGGCCGATACCATAGCTGCCCATTTGCCGCTTAAGCTTGAGCAAAAACAGGAAGTGCTGGAGGTTTTTGGCGTGCGCAAACGCCTCGAACATCTGCTTGGTTTGCTGGAGGCGGAAATTGATATTTTGCAAGTTGAAAAGCGTATCCGTGGTCGCGTGAAACGCCAGATGGAAAAAAGCCAACGGGATTACTACCTGAACGAGCAGGTCAAGGCGATCCAGAAAGAATTGGGCGAAGGCGAGGAAGGCGCAGACTACGAAGAGGTAGAGAAAAAAATCAAGGCGGCGCACATGCCGAAAGAAGCGCGCACCAAGGCCGAAGCGGAGTTGAAGAAATTGCGCCTGATGTCGCCGATGTCAGCTGAAGCCACAGTGGTGCGCAACTATATCGATGTGCTGATCGGCTTGCCGTGGAAGAAAAAAACAAAAATCAGCACCGATCTCAAACAGGCCGAAGTGGTGCTGGAAGAGGATCATTACGGCCTGGACAAGGTCAAGGAACGCATCCTCGAGTATCTCGCTGTGCAGCAACGCGTGGACAAGTTGAAGGCGCCGATCTTGTGTTTGGTCGGACCTCCCGGCGTGGGCAAGACCTCGCTGGGGCAGTCCATCGCGCGCGCCACCAACCGCAAGTTCGTGCGCATGTCACTAGGTGGGGTGCGCGATGAATCGGAGATTCGCGGCCATCGACGTACATACATCGGTTCCATGCCGGGCAAGATCCTGCAAAATATGAGCAAGGTCGCGGTGAAAAATCCTTTATTTCTGCTCGACGAAGTGGACAAAATGGGTATGGATATGCGCGGCGATCCTTCTTCGGCTTTGCTGGAGGTGCTTGACCCCGAGCAGAACAGCACGTTTGTCGATCACTATGTCGAGGTTGAATACGACCTTTCCGACGTGATGTTTGTAGCAACGGCGAATACCATGAACATCCCGGATGCGTTGATGGATCGCATGGAGATCATTCACGTTTCCAGCTACATGGAAGACGAAAAAATCAATATCGCCACGCGCTATCTGATGCCCAAGGCGATTAAAAATAATGGGCTGAAACCGGAAGAAATCAGTATTTCCGAAAGTGCGTTGCGCGACATCGTGCGCTACTACGTGCGCGAAGCGGGGGTACGCGGTCTTGAGCGGGAAATCTCCAAGATCTGCCGCAAGGTGGTGAAAGCGCTTTCGCTGAAAGATAGCTCCAAGAAGGTCGTGATCAATGCACGCAACCTTGACAAATATCTGGGCGTGCGCCGCCATTCTTATGGAATTGCCGAGAAGCATAACCAAGTCGGGCAGGTGACAGGTTTGGCATGGACCGAGGTGGGCGGAGAATTGCTGACTATCGAAACTGCAGTGTTGCCGGGCAAAGGCAAAACCACAACTACCGGCAAACTGGGCGAGGTGATGCAGGAGTCCATTCAGGCCGCTATCAGTGTGGTGCGCGGACGTGCCAGCCGTTTGGGTATAGAGGGAGATTTTTACCAAAAATCTGACTTGCACATACACTTGCCGGAGGGCGCAACTCCCAAAGATGGACCGAGTGCGGGGATTGGAATATGCACGTCTATCGTGTCTGCACTCACGGGCATACCGGTGCGTGCGGATGTGGCAATGACCGGCGAGATTACCCTGCGTGGAGAGGTGTTGCCGATCGGCGGCCTGAAGGAAAAATTGCTGGCAGCGCAACGCGGTGGCATCAAGGTGGTGCTGATACCGGAAGAAAACACTAAAGATCTGGCAGAAATTCCAGACAATATTAAAAATAAATTGGACATTCACCCGGTCAGGTGGATAGATCAGGTGTTAGAAATGGCGCTTGAGCGCAAACCGGAACCGCTTGGGGATACTCCGGAAAAGCTTGCCCCCGTTGAATTGGCAGGTGATGCGAAGCTGCCTGACCCGTCGCATGTGACTAAACACTAATTGAAAAAATTCCTAACAGCTTGAGTTTTGCAATGCAAGATAAAAAAATTATCTTAATCGCTTGACCAAAGCCGTGAAGCCTTGATATAAAGCCGTTGCAGGGCTTTCCCTGTTTTCTTAACCACTCGCTAAAGGGGACTTACGTGAATAAATCTGATCTGGTTGACGCAATTGCAAAATCTGCTGAAATTTCCAAGGCAGCTGCTGGCCGCGCGTTGGACGCGACCGTAGAATCCATCAAGAAGGCATTGAAGAAGGGTGATACGGTGAGTTTGGTTGGTTTCGGTACTTTCAAAGTTGGTAAGCGCGCTGCGCGTAATGGCCGCAATCCTCGCACTGGTGCGACGATCAAGATCAAGGCCGCCA
>CAZMWC010000225.1:0-4068 GCA_964569805.1 uncultured Gallionella sp. | reverse complement strand
ATTATTTCATAATCAATATGATGTAATGTCTATTGATGATTGAGTGGGAGTAGCGCCCCCGACACGGTGCGGGAGGGACTTCACGTATTGCGCGAAATCGGTTGCCACAGCGGTCAAGGTTATTTACTCGGAAAACCGGTTAATGCCAAAACATTTTCCGAGCTATACCTTACTGCTGGTGGCGCTCATGACCAATAAGAATTTCCCGCGCAAAAGTGTCCGTTCGCATCTTTTTATGGAAGCCAGCCGGTTGTGATCGGTGGCGGCCTGAATCAACCTAAAAACCGCAGTTGGGGGTAGGTAGGCGCGAATTCATTCGCACCTACAAAAGCGACGAAACGCGCTCGGCACAGTGCGGCCTCGTTCTCTTCGGGTTTGATTCCCCGCGGCTTGCTGCGTTTATTGCCATCCCGAACGAAGTGAGTGATCTTGCTCAAAATTCCTCGCGGGCGAGAGCAGGCATTCGGGGGTGGTGCGTGGGTAACACATCCTGGCATCAAACAAGACTCGCCATACACCTTGCGGCTGAAGCGATTAACCGCCATAATCGCCTCATTAAATGGAGCGATTAAGTGATGCGAACGCCTCTTGCCTGGATATGGCAACAACCTGACTGGCCGCATTTCCGCTGGGATGAAGGCCGGCTTTCGCGTGCATTGTCGGGTGCCAGATTGGCTCAGGGCAAGGTGTTGGGCACTGCCAGGTTGCTTGATGCCAAGCTGTCGCTGGAGGCTGTCGCCGCCATTCTTGCGGAAGATGGCCTGACGACCAGCGCCATCGAGGGAGATCGCCTCGATCTGGATTCCGTGCGTTCTTCGGTGGCGCGCCATCTGGGTTTGCCGACTGCGGGGCTCCCTTCTCCCCCAAGGGCAGTAGATGGCCTGATCGAGGTGTTGCTGGATGCGACGATGCGTCATGATCAGCCTCTGGCAGTGGATCGCCTGTGCGGATGGCAGGCGGCATTGTTTCCCACTGGTCGCTCCGGTCTGCACACCATCCGGGCTGGATCGTTACGCGGAACCGAGCCAATGCAAGTGGTTTCGGGCGGCATCGGCCACGAAAAGGTTCACTTTCTGGCACCGCAGCGGGAAGTTCTTGAGATGGAGCTCGACCGCTTCCTGGCATGGTTCAATGCGCCTGGCGATATCGATGGGCTGGTTCGTGCGGGAATCGCACATCTCTGGTTCGTCACCCTGCATCCCTTCGAGGATGGCAACGGTCGTTTGGCGCGCGCGATCACCGATATGGCACTATCCCAAGACGAGCGGCAGTCTATGCGTTTCTTCAGTCTGTCCGCACAGATTTTGCGAAAGCGGGAACATTATTACGCCATTCTGGAAAGCACACAGCGCGGCAATCTGGATGTAACGGGCTGGTTGTTGTGGTTTCTGGCGCAGGTCGAAGCTGCCGCCAATGCTGCGGAACAGACTGTCGCCACGACGCTGGCCAAAGCCAGGTTCTGGCTCGGGCACCAGTCCACAGGCATCAACGAACGCCAACGCAAAGTGTTGAACCGTTTGCTGGATGCCGGCCCAGATGGATTTGCAGGCGGAATCAATACACGCAAATACATGAGTCTGACCAATATCAGTCGCGCAACGGCCTATCGCGAATTGGCCGATCTGGTTGAAAAAGGCTGCCTGCAACAGAGTGGTAGTAGCGGACGAAGCAGCGGATACCTGGTAGTCTGGTAATTACCGTTCACACCAACAAACATCAATCAGCTTCCAATCGCCCCCGCTCGGGGCGGCTGATGGATGCCGTAGCCCGTCAACCCCCCAGCCTTTCCAGCCCCTCCCCGAGCCCCGCGAAGCCCTTCATCTGCCGGTCATTGCCCATACCCGATTGAGAGAGGCTTGGCTGGCCTTGGGAGCCGTATAGCCCGAACGATCTGGCACCCGAGGTCAAAAGGAGGTCAAAAGGAGGTCAAAAAGGTCAAAAAGGTCAAAAGGGGTCAGCATCACAGGTCAAAAGGGGTCAGCATCACAATATGTTTTCGCATTTCAATTCTCCTTTTCAAAATCCAAAATCACTACGTGCTGCGGTATATCAGCTAACTTGATGCGTGGGCGACGTGGCATAGTTATTCAAAATTAAATGTGATGCTGACCCCTTTGATTGCTTTGATTGGCGCAAAATCACGGCGCTTCCCGTCAATCCAGGCGTACTTCACAGTGTTTCTCTCGCGAAGTACGCCGTCGCTTTTTTTAATATTTCACACTCCCGCTTCAGCCGGATGTTCTCGGCGCGTAACCTGGAGAGTTCCATCTGCTCTGGCGTGACAACCTTGGCTCCAGCACCATTGAGCTTGCCTGACGCTGCAAATAATCGAATTCGCAGGATCACCGCGAAAGCGCAACTCTCGCAAAGCAATTCAAGCGTCAGCTACGCATCCAGATTTACCCCAGGGATGCTGCTCAAATCCACCTCGTCAATCTGATCGGGTGACAGGAACCGCTTGGCATAGTCGAGGTAGACTTTCTCGCGGATGAATACATCGAACAAGTCTGGATCAATGTGCCCACCCAGTTTGAACTTACCCAGAATAGTCAACGATTCGGTCAGAGTCTTGCCCCGTTTGTAGGGGCGGTCTTTGGCGGTAAGCGCTTCAAAAATATCGGCGATACCCATCACCCTGGCCTGTACTGACATCTGCTCGCGGGTGAGGCCGCGCGGGTATCCCTTGCCGTCCATGCGTTCGTGATGCCCACCCGCATATTCCGGCACATTTTTGAGTTGGTTCGGCCAAGGCAAAGATTCCAGCATCTTGATGGTGACAACGATGTGGTGGTTGATGATTTCGCGCTCGGCGGCGGTCAGTGTGCCGGCGCGAATGGTAAGGTTTTCAATCTCGTCTTCGGCAAGGAAGTTGGTTGTTTTTCCGTCTACATTACGCCATTGATAGGTGGAGATTTGGCGGACGCGCTGCTGCGCCTCTTCCGTCATGGCCTCGCCGCCGACATTGCAGCTTTGCAAGAACTTGCGGTCATCATCGATCTGTTGGATGCGCGCCCAGTATTCGGCGCGGGTAGTTTCTGCGTCCCGGTGCTCCTCATGCAATGCGCGCAGCATGGCGATCTCGGCATCACGTTTAAGCACTTCAAAACGGGTATCGAGCAGGTGTATCCGATCAAACAGGGTATGCAGTTTGGTTGATTTATCGACCACATGTACGGGCGTAGTGACTTTTCCGCAGTCATGCAGCAGGCCGGCCATCTTCAGCTCTTGGCGATCCTTGTCGGTCATTACAAAATCCTTGAGCGGGCCCCGAGTGGTGCGGTTGACCGCCTCGGCGATCATCATGGTCAGCACCGGTACGCGCGCGCAATGCCCTCCGGTATAGGGTGATTTATCGTCAATCGCAGTATTGATGAGCTTGATGAATGACTCAAACAATTCTTCCAATTGCTTGATCAGGCGTCGGTTGGTCAGTGCGATAGCGGCCTGCGAGGCGAGCGATTCCAGCAATTGCTGGTCATCCTTGGAAAATGGCACGATCGCGCCACTCTCACGATCCTGCGCATTGATGAGTTGCAGCACACCGATAACTTCGCCTTCGTGGTCGCGCATCGGCACGGTGAGAAACGACTGGGAGTGGTAGCCGGTCTTGGCATCGAATTTTTTTGTCCCGGAAAAGTCGTAACCCTTGGCGGTATAGGCATCCGGGATGTTAACCGTTTCACCGCTCAATGCCGAATGGCTCACCACCATCGCGTGAATAGGTGCGCCCGCCTGATCATAAAGGTGGACCGGGTAAAAGGTGATCGGCACACCGCTGGTCCCGCCCATCACGATATTGAGCGAATCGGTACGCATGATCTCGAAGCGCAGTACCCGATTTTCCGGTTCATGCAGGTACAGTGTGCCGGCATCGGCATTGGTGATGCGCTTGGCCGCTTCCAGAATGGTTTCTAGCAGGCTGTTGATATCACGCTGCTGGGACAGCGCGATACCGATCTCGTTGAGTTCCTTGAGGCGGTGCAACAGGTTGTCTGATGTGTGCATAAGAATATCCTAGTATATAAACCCATTAATTACGAAACATAATGCCGAGCCATTTTTACATCT
>CAZMWC010000224.1:2092-4081 GCA_964569805.1 uncultured Gallionella sp. | reverse complement strand
AAACCGTGCGCACCTGGCCAGCGCCGGGCAAAGAATCCAAGAGCGCCACTCACGGCGGGTTTGACGACGACAGCACAACCATGGCGAGCGTGATTGCGCTTATTCGTGGGGAAGTGGCTTGAACCCAGATAATACTGCCGCCATTCCGGCGAAGGCCGGAATCCAGCCAAGAAAATTATTCCGCGTAGCGGAACATGACCACCCAAGCCGACCATACGATCTGGCAAGACGTTTACCACGTCGCACTCAAATCCCGGCGCATCGCGTATGTCAAAGTGACGCTGCGCGAGAATAGGATCGTCGTGATCCAGTTCAAGGAGAAATAAAATGAAACACCTCTGCCTCAATTGCGAAAACGCCGAAATGGTGCGAGCCAAGAAAGATGCGGTTATCGAATATCGCGGCAAACAAGCCAAAGTCCGCGCGGTGGACGGCTGGCACTGCCCCGAGTGCGGCGAGATCGAATTCGCGGGCAAAGAAGGCGAGCGTTACGCCGAAGCGCTGGAAAAGCTGCGCGCCAAAGTGGATGCGGCAGAAGCAGAAGAACTCGCGCGCATCCGCAAGAAACTCGGCCTCTCTCAGCGAAAGGCCGCCGAACTTACCGGCGGCGGTGTGAATGCTTTCTCGCGTTACGAGAACGGCAAGGCCAGACCCGTTCCAGCGGTCATCAACTTGTTCAGGTTGCTCGACAAGCACCCGGAGTTGATTGAGGAAATTGCGGGGTGATTTAGGTGAAATTTATTGCGATGCTGACCCGTTTAGCTGACCCGTTTAGCTTCGGAGAGAGAAGAGTTAGCGGATGTGTTCTTGCTACTGAAATATTGTGCGGTTGATTATATGCATAAAATGCGTATAGTGCGCCTATGGACATCGAATTCGACTCGCGGAAGGCGACATCTAGCCTGAAAAAGCACGGCGTGTCATTTGACGATGCGGCCACCGTGCTGCTCGACCCGATGGCGCTGGTTCGGGAAGACGATGATGCGGAAGGCGAAGCCCGCTTTGTTGCAGTCGGCATGTCGAAGGCAGGTCACCTGATTACGGTCTGTTATACCTTGCGTAACGAAGAAACCATACGCCTGATCTCGGCGCGCAAGGCGACCACCAATGAACGGAGGCAATATGAAAGCTGAATACGATTTTTCCAAAGCCAAGCGCGCCAAGAACGTGCCGCATCTGGCCAAACTGCAAACCGAAAACGCCGCTGGCAAAACGCGTGTCACCATGTATCTGGATGCAGCCGTGGTGCAGGCCTTCCGCAATCAGGCCGAAGCGGAAGGAAAGGGCTATCAAACATTGATCAACGCTGCGCTGCGCCGCGTTATTTTACAAAGCGGCGAGCAGATGACGGAAGAAAGATTGCGGCAGATCATTCGTGAGGAAATCAAGGCGGCGTGAAACTAATGCGATGCTGACCCGTTTATACGGGCGATTATGAAACTATTGAGCATATCTATCCACAACGTGCCCGTGATCCATACTGGAAAGAAAGATTTTCGAAATATACGACGACCCAAAAACGGGCAATCAGAAATTCACTGGGTAATTTGCTAGCTTTATCTCGGCCACGCAACTCCTCGCCTGGAAATAAAAGTTTTACAGCCAAACTTGGAGACGAAACCAGCAAGACTGGTTATCGTTTTGGCTCCTACTCTGAAAACGAAGTTGCGCTGTGTGACGACTGGAGTACTGAGGAGATAGTAAATCGTGGAATAAAACTTCTTAGTTTTCTAGAAAAACGCTGGAAACTGAATATTGGCGACAGAAATCAAAAGATTCGCGCGCTGGGACTTGGCTTCCTTCAAAAGTGAACAATCGAGAATAATCAGCGAATAATCGGGGACACCATTAAAAATGGCGTCCACTCGATCGACATTATCTTTTTAATTCGAGGGTGTCCTGAATTTTGTAGAAACGCATCTAGAAACGCATTATAGAAACGCATTATAGAAACGCATTATAGAAACGCATTATAGAAACGCATTATAG
>CAZMWC010000224.1:0-1992 GCA_964569805.1 uncultured Gallionella sp. | reverse complement strand
AAACGGAAACGCATTATAGGGTCACATTATAGGGTCAGGTCTTGCATTAACACATTCCATGCACTTCTCATTTCTACGGAAAATCCATTGAAGAAAACATGCTCCCTCGCATGCTCATGAAACCGCCCGCTTCCGCACTGCATAAACCCATCGATCTTTGGTGTAGAATCCGCAGCACATAGCTTATTTCGCACTGGATATGCCTACCGTTCTACGACTGTTGAATTGGCGCTTCCATTTTTATTCCGATGAGGGAATGGAGCCGCCGCATATCCATGTGGATACGGGAGATGGCGAGTGCAAATATTGGCTTGAGCCGATACGATTGGCGAGAAGCCGAGACATCAGTCCAACCGAGTTGCGGCGTATATACATAGCGACATAAATCTACTGCGCGAACCGGCATCAGGGTCGCGCGGTGCTCGGCATCCTCATGTACTTCTGTGTACACTCCGGTGTCTGTGCTCCGGGCTTCCCCGATGTCGGCCCGCTCGCTACGATTTCTGTCGCTATGTATAGAAGCAGCAATTTTCGAGCATCAAAATTTCTTCAAGGAGAAATGGCATGAGTTCTTCCGTCATTGAATTGGAGCATTGCGCCACCCGCGTCTGGGTGTCCGGTCGCATCGTGTTCGTCGAACTCACGGATGGTCGCCAGATCGGCTTCCCCGCCGCCCGTTTCAGGTTGCTGCGCGATGCGGGCGATGATCAACTCAAGCGGGTTGCGCTACGAGCCAACGGCACTGCACTGCGCTGGGAGGAACTGGACGAAGATATTTCAGTAAGCGGTATCGTTGAGGGGAATTTCCAGCTTCCGCTTCCGATGGCTGCTTGAGCGCTCAAACTGCCACACCATAAAAATGGCGACCACCCGGTCGCCATTATATTTTTGAGCAACCCAACACAACCCAAAGGGGTTCAGGTTCGCCGGGCGACGGGGTCAGGACTAGCTTCATACCATTCCACCCAAACCCATGCCCATCATGTACCGCCCCAGGAGCAGGACGCGGGTTAAGCGGCAGGGGCACTCACCCTCAGCGTAACTCCACTACGGCGTGACCTTCCTGCAATTGTTCTATGATTTGCGGCAACACGTCGGCAAACGCTTTTAACAACGCAGCCTTGCGGCAATTGCCCAGCCTGACCCAGAGTACTTGCGGCGGAATGGTTGTTTGCCGGTCTGCGAGTTGCGCGAAATCTTCATCCTTGGTCACGATGATCAAGCCTGCCTTTCTTGCATATTCCCAGATGGTTTAATCGCTTGCCGCATCCAGCCCGATATCCAGAACATGCTGGCTCTCAACGCCGTTTGCCGACAGAAACCGCGCCAGCGCCGATGGCAACTGGTTGTCCACCAGCAATTTCATGCGGCGATGAGGATGGGGTGATCTGCCTGGATGGCCGCGTATTCAAGGGCGGCGAGGATGTCTTCTTCTTCGAGGAAAGGGTAGTCCTCCAGAATCTCGCTGTGGGATGCGCCGGAACCAAGCAAACCGAGGATGTCCGTGACACGAATCCGCTCTCCACGAATGCAGGGATGCCCGCCGCACTTGCCAGGTTCGATCGTGATGCGTTCGAGTCGTTTGGGGCTCATGGTGATCTCCTTTGCGTGTGGCGAATATTAACTCACCGCGATGCAATATGATAGAACAGGTGTCAGAGCGGGGGCAATATCTGCGATTCTGAATAATCAGGGATAGAATAATCAGCAGAATAATCGGGGACAGCCCACGAATAATTTTTTCTTACACGAACCGCGCCAATATCAGGCAAGCGCAATATGAAACTGCCACACCATAAATGCACCAAAGGGGCCGGGGTCGATTTTTTTTGAAAACTCTTAAGTTGCTCCCTCTAACCAATTGAACTAACATTAACTTTTAAGCGATTTCCGGGCGATTTGCGGCTGTGACCCGATTGCTACGTTAAGGAAGCTCTGATTACTCATAAGTCAGAAATAAAGTCTACAATTCTGGAACTAAATGCCATCGCA
>CAZMWC010000223.1:0-4142 GCA_964569805.1 uncultured Gallionella sp. | reverse complement strand
TGAGCGAGCACGCGACGCAGCGATTCGCCCGCAAAATGAATTTATAGAGGTTCCCATTATTTTATTTTCGCCATGCCCGGGTGCTTGTCCACAATGATTTGGTCTATCAAATGCATCACCTCCATACTGGCTTTTTCGGTGCATTCGAGCGCGTTGTATATCTTGTCCTGTATAGCCAGATCGCGCTCCCAGCCTTGATCCAGTTGTTCAACCATGGAATGCACGCACTCGTGCACCTTGCTGTGCGGCGCTAACAAGGCGCGATATGAAGGCGAAGCGCCGAACACCTCTTTGCCCTCGCCCTCGTACCACTTGCCCAGGCGGCAATCATGGTGATCGACAGACACCGCTTTCTTGAACTCGTCGTTGCCGGCTTCGCCGACCAGAACATAGGCGCGCTGTTTGTAGATAACGTGATCCAATTTCGCCAGCGAGGCAAAGCTGATGTCGTGCGCATAACGCGCGCCCGACAAAGTGGTTACGGCAGATTCGTAAAATTGTCCGAATTTTTGTTCCAGCTGCCCGATGACACTCTGCGAGGAATTGGCGATTTCGTGCATTTCTCTCGAATCAGTCAGCATTTTGGCCGCCTCGCCTTGCAACATTTTCATGATGCTGCCGATGGATTCGGAGGCCTTTTTGGTGTTCTCCGCAAGTTTGCGCACTTCATCCGCCACCACCGCAAACCCCCGCCCTGCCTCACCGGCGCGTGCAGCTTCAATGGCCGCATTCAAAGCCAGCAAATTGGTCTGTTCCGCAATGGAAGTGATCAACCCTACCGCCGTGTTGATTTCCGTACTGCGGGCATTCAGCTGGGTGATTGCCGCATTGGCATGGTTCACGCGCTCGACAATACCGGACAGCCGTTGCACCACATCCTTGACAGACTCGCGGCTTTGTTCGGCATCTTCGCGCGTGCGTCGGGACAGTGTCGCCAACTGCACCATATTGTCGGTGATCACCCCCAAGTCTTGCTGGCTCAACGACAGGTTTTGCAACAGATTATCAGTATTGAGGTGATGCGCCCGCGACAACATTTGAGCGCGCATCGCGCCGATTTTTTGTCCCTCCGCCCCCTCCAGCAAAATGTTCTGGTTTTCCAACCCTTTTTTGAAACCGCCGTGCATCCCGACAAGCTGGACCTTGCGATAAAATTTATTGGCCACATTGCAGCGGAAGCTGGTTTCCTGCTCGCGGAAGAAGGTATTGAGCTGATCCAGCATGTCGTTCAGGCTCCAGCACAGCAGACCGATCTCGTCACGGTTCTCCGCTACGCCGGTCACCCGTTTATTGAATTTCCCGCGCGCGATCTCATCGAGGACTTCCTTCGCCTGCGCGACCGGCGCCAGCCAACGCCGTGTCAGCCATTGCCCCCATAACGCAACCGCGCAGCCAGCCACAAAGAAGCCCAGCAAAAGAATATCCAGCCCATGACGAAAAAAGCTATACGCGAAGATAGTCAGCGTGCCGAATGAAAATGACCACAGCAGCGCGGAAAATCTAAATTGCAAGGATGAGTTCATCATAGCTGAGCCCTTTTTCGTTCAACAAATCAACCAGAATCTTGGTGGAGGCGGCAATGGCGTTGGCCGGCCCGGCTTTCTTTTCCGCTGCCAGCATGGCGGCATACAACCCCGTGACGGTCTGAATCCCGCTCAATTTTGGCTTGCGGCGCACCGACATATACCCGCTGATATTGCCGGACAAATCAAAGGTTGGCGTAACATTGGTGAACACCCAATAAAACCCGCCATCCTTGGACATATTCTTCACATAGGCGAAGCATTCATCCTTGTTCTGTACCTTGTCCCACAACAGCTTGAATACCGCACGCGGCATATCGGGATGGCGGATAATGTTATGCTGCGAGCCGAGCAATTCAGTCTCGCTATAACCGGAAAATTCGATGAAAATGCGGTTGCCGTAAGTGATGCGGCCTTTGGTGTCTGTCATGGAAACGATGAAATCTTCTTCACGCATCACCCTTTCGACCGAAGTTGGTGTAATTTCTCTTTTCAATCCGCTTGCCCCCAATTCTGATTATGTCTATAAACCTTACCTATCCGGTTGCTTGCCAAAATACGGGCGATTCATGAATCGCCCCTACAGCATAACCCGACAATCCGCCAGCGCGGCATTCTAGCCCATTCCAATTTGCCCCACCAACAACAACCGTCAACTTTCGGATCTAAAAACAAAATGACACAACTCCTCCCGCACATCACGCTTGAAACCGGCAAGCAACCGCAATACACCATCATCTGGCTGCATGGCCTAGGTGCGGATGGACATGATTTTGCGCCCGTTGCAGACGAGCTGAATTTGCCTGCCGCAGTACGCTACATTTTCCCGCACGCACCGCAACGCCCCGTCACCATCAACGGTGGATTTGTAATGCGCGCCTGGTATGATATCGCCCACCCCGAAATCGACGCGCGACAGGACGATGAAGGTATCCGCGCATCGCAAGCCGGCGTTGAAACACTGATTGCGCAGGAAGTGGCGCGCGGCATTGCGCCAGACCACATTTTTCTGGCTGGGTTTTCACAGGGCGGAGCCATCGCGCTGCATACCGCACTGCGCCAATCGATCCCGTTGGGCGGCGTGCTGGCACTTTCCACTTACCTGCCGCTGACCGAAACTGTTGCCCGCGAAGCCCAAACAACCGTACGGCAAACGCCAATTTTCATGGCACACGGGCGCAACGACCCGGTCGTACCCTATCAATTAGGCGTTGTTTCAAGAGATACATTGCTGGAGTTTGGTTGTGCCGTGGAGTGGCATGAATACAGCATGCAGCACTCGGTATGCGAACAGGAGTTGCACGACATCGGCGCTTGGTTGGCGAAACAGATGAATCGGTCAACCGCACAAAACCATCAAAATAATTTGTAAGAAAACCCCTTACAAGAATCACGCTTGAATTCTTACAAAACAATTGGCGCGCTTCCAATTTCTTTTGCCCTAATCTATCGCGATAATCCAACCGTCTAAATTCGGTCAACAAGTTTTGTGATGTGTAGTTGTCGGATGACACTGTTGATTTAATGCAACCACAAAAATGCACTTGGGATTAGATACGAGGAGGCGATATGAACACCGTACAATTACAGGAAGGCATACGCGACATCAACCTGACTTATCTGATGCTGGCTCAGCAAATGATCAAGGATGACAAGGCTGCCGCGATTTTTCGCTTGGGCATCGGCCAGGATCTGGTGGATGTGATCGCCGGGCTCACCCCTCCGCAAGTTATCAAAATGGCCTCATCCAACATGCTGCTGTGCCGCTTCCGTTTCGACGAGAACCTGTTGCTCAACATGGTGACCGGCTACAGCAAAGACCGCATGATGTCGCAGGCTCACGCCGCAATTCTGATGTCCGCCCAACCAGTTGAAGAATTGGCATAAAAACCCGGCTCCGCCGGCCGCCAAAACTGTCGTAGGCGAAGCTAGGCAAGTCAAAATCGCAGTTGACCTGATTGAGATGGGTGCGCGCTTGCAGTTGTTGCAGGAAGAAACCTCACTCAGTCGCGAACGCCTGCTCAAACTCTACAAAGAGATCAAAGGCGAATCCCCCTCCAAAGGAATGCTGCCTTATTCGACCGACTGGTTCGTCACTTGGCAGCCAAATATCCACTCATCTCTGTTCATAGACATCTACCAGTTTCTGGTCAAATATGCCGGGATTAACGGCGTGCAGGCACTGATTACCGCTTACCGTTTATATCTTGATCAGGTACAGGGCATTGAAGATACCGAACCCGTATTGAGCATTACCCGCGCATGGTTCTTGATCCGGTTTTTCAATGCGGGAATGATGCAACTCACCCCATGCAGGGAATGTGGCGGGCACTTTGTCATCCACGCAAATGAATTGCACGAAAACTACGTTTGCGGCATCTGCCACCCGCCCTCGCGCGCCGGCAAAACCAAGGCGGCAAAACAGGCATCGATCGATGCCGCATTAGCCGCCTGAACAAACCCGATTTGAAGTGTGTTGAGGTATTAACACCTCACCCCCTCCCTACCCCTCGCAAGCTATCCCCCTTGTCAGCGTGGAAACTTTAAGCCTCCCCTGACAAGGGGAGGTTTGGAGGGGTTGGTTTAGGCGAATAAACCTATAAACCGTAGTTGATGATG
>CAZMWC010000222.1:0-4174 GCA_964569805.1 uncultured Gallionella sp. | reverse complement strand
TCAGCTTCGAAATGAAACCGGAATAGAGGCTTCTTCGGTAAATTCCTGTTCGCGTTGCTCGACGCGATAGTCCTCGTTCGCCCACTTGCCTAAATCGATCAGTTTGCAGCGTTCGCTGCAGAATGGGCGGAAGCGGTTGTTGGTGTCCCACTGGTGTTCGGTGCCGCAATGCGGGCAGGCGACGATAGGCGGTGCTTTGGTTTTCATTGCGCGGTTGGTTGGTGCTACGAAGGCAGGCTGCAAAAAGTCAGTTCAAACGGTACATCCTGTTCAAACAGCGTAGTTTTTGCCGCGTAGTTGGCGTTGATAAAGCGGATATTGATGGCGTATTTGTTGGCACCCACTTCGGGGATGCAGTGCATATCTCTGCTCAAGCTGACACGCAGCATTTGTACGATGCGCCCACCTTGCATCTGCTGGAAAGCGCCTTGGTGTGCGGTAAAGCGGAACACCTTGCCACTCTCGCGCAGCAGACGCAATACGACGCTCATGCCTCCTTTGATGGGGAGCAGCGGCGCGAACCATGATTGCAAATCACCACGTCGGGATTCGGTGCTTTGTTCCAGCCAGTAGTGATATGAAGGCAGGTCGAATTCACACATGCCGCCCGGTATGATGGCGCGCTGTTTGATGCCCATCAGCCATTCGTTGTCGCGTAAGTGCTGGCCTATCTTTCCCGGCATGGCAAACAGGCCGGTCGAAGCTGCATCAATCTCGGTAAGGATGGCATCCAGCGCATCCTCGGAAATCGCGGGGTTGTTGTGCAGCGCGGTGAGAACACGCTTCTGGCGCTCCAGTTCCTGCAACAACTCGGATTTCAAATCGGCACGGTAGGATACTTCAAGAATTTCAAACAGGGTAAGCAGAGCCGCATGGTGATCCATGCCATGTTCACGCGCTACAAAATGCACCACACGTGCGAATAAATCCTCGAGGCGCAACAGGGTGCGCACTTTTTCGTTGAGAGGAAACTCGTAGTCGATCACGGCGGCATCAGCGGATGGATTTTAATGGCGAACGATATATCGATAATCTCACATCGTCAATTGTTGTTTGATGCGTTTGAGTAGTGTTCGTGCAGCACGGCGACCTGTTTGTCCAAACTGTCCAAACTGGCATCGTTACATATGACATCGTCGGCCAGTTGCAGCCGTTCGGCACGCGGTGTCTGGCTGGCGATAATGGCGCGTATTTCCGCTTCGTCCATCCGGCTACGCCCGATAACGCGCGCAATCTGGGTGTTTTCGTCGCAATCTACCACCAATATGCGTTGTACCAGTTGCCGGAACGCCGGGCTTGCGGGCAGCAGCGGCACGACGAGGATGATGTAGGGTGCCGCCCGTAATTGCAGCAGTTGAGCCTTGGCATGGTCGCGTATCAGGGGGTGCAGTATTTCCTCTAATCGCCGCCTGGCGGCAGCGTCTGAAAAAATCAATGCACGCATTTTTGCGCGATCCAGTGCGCCGTCCTTCGTGAGGCAATCGCTGCCGAAGGCTGCGCGAATTGCCGAAATGGCTGCGCCACCGGCTTGCGTCAGGTGATGGGCAATCACATCCGTATCAATGATGCCCGCACCCTGTTCAGCAAACAGGCTGGACACGGTACTTTTGCCGCTGCCAATTCCGCCTGTTAGTCCGACGATTAGGCTCATCTAACAGCGAGCAATTGCAGATAAGTTTGGGTGAGTTGTTGCCCCCAGAATAATGCGATCAGCCCGCCGCCGGCGAGATAGGGGCCGAACGGGATAGGGATGTTGCGGCCATGTTTCGCCACTACGATCAGGGTGATGCCAACTGCTGCGCCAACCAGCGAAGACAGCATGATAATCAGCGGCAGCATTTGCCAACCCATCCATGCACCCAGCGCGGCGAGCAGCTTGAAATCACCGTAGCCCATGCCTTCCTTGCCGGTGACGAGCTTGAACAGCCAGTACACGCTCCATAGCGCAAGGTAGCCGAAGACTGCGCCCAACAACGCGCTGGGCAGGTTGGTAAAGATGCCGTTCAGATTGAGCAGCAAGCCGGCCCATAGCAGCGGAAAAGTAATGTCATCCGGCAATAGCTGGGTATCGATGTCGATGGCGGTGAGCGCCAACAGCGCCCAGATCAGCAACAACGCGCCGGCGGATGCCCAACCGAAACCGAAATGCCATGCGGCAAAGCCGCACAGGATGGCGCTGATCGCTTCGATGATCGGATAGCGCGGCGATATAGCCGCGCCGCAGCCCTTGCATTTGCCGCGCAGCAGCAGATAACTGATGACGGGAATATTTTCCAGCGCGCCGATGGCGTGATTGCAATGCGGGCAGGCGGAGCGCGGTACGAGAAGGTTGTAGCGCGGTTGCGCGGCGGGTTCTTCGCCGCGCAGTTCGGCGCATTGCTGCTGCCAGCCGATTTCCATCATCTTGGGCAGGCGATGAATCACCACGTTCAGAAAACTGCCCACGACTAGGCCGAGCAAAGTACACACGCCGATGAATACGGCGGGAATCGCTTGGAGTAGGTCGAAGAAGCTCATTCGGGTAAGTGGTGAGTGGTGAGTGGCGAGTGGCGAGCGGAGCACCTTGCCCACTTACTACTGAGGTGCGCAGCACCGATCCACTCTCCACTTGCCATTAAACTACCTGGCCCATCTTGAAGATCGGCAGGTACATCGCAACCACCATGCCGCCGATCAGCGTACCCAGCACCACCATGATGATAGGTTCCATCAGGCTGGATAATGCCGCCACCGCGTCATCCACCTCGGCCTCGTAGAAATCGGCAACTTTGCTCAACATGGCATCCAGCGAGCCGGCTTCTTCGCCGATAGCGACCATTTGCAACACCATGCTGGGAAATACCTCGGTGTTCTGCATGGCGACGGTGAGGCTGTTGCCGGTCGTCACTTCGCGCTGAATGGCTTTGGTGGCATCAAAATACACGGCATTGCCCGCCGCCCCCGCCACCGAATCGAAGGCCTCGACCAGCGGCACGCCGGCCGCAAACATGGTGGAGAGCGTGCGGCTCCAGCGCGCGATGCTGGCCTTGCGGATCAGCTCGCCGAAAACAGGCAGTCTCAACATCAGGCGATCCATGATGGATTGCATTTTCTTGCTGCGCTTCCAGAAATAGAAAAATGTGTACAACCCCCCGCCCAAACCACCGAAAATCAGCCACCAATAGGATACGAAGAAATCCGAGACCTGCATGAGCACAAGCGTGGGGCCGGGCAACTCTGCGCCAAAACTGGAAAATAGCTCTTTAAATGCGGGGACGACAAAAATCATGATCACTGCCGTGATGATGAAGGCCACCGCGATGATGGCAATCGGATAAAACAGCGCGCCTTTGATTTTGCTCTTGATGGCCTGGATCTTTTCCTTGTAGCTTGCCAGGCGATCCAGCAGCGTATCCAGAATACCCGCCGCCTCGCCCGCGCCGATCAGGTTGCAATACAGGTCATCGAAATACAGCGGGTATTTTTTGAAAGCCTGCTGCAGGCTGCTGCCGGTCTCCACATCGGTTTTGATGTCGAACAGCAGTCGCGCGACGGATGGGTTGCTGTGACCCTTGCCGACAATGTCGAATGCCTGCAGCAGCGGTACGCCGGACTTCATCATGGTGGCGAGTTGGCGGGTGAACAGCGAGATGTCTTTTTCGGTGACGGGCTTGGTGCTGCCGCGCAGACGTTTTACTTTCAGGATGTTGATGCCTTGGCGGCGCAGATGGGCAGAAACACTGGCTTCGCCGGGCGCGCGCATCTCGCCTTTGACCAGTTTACCGGTTTTGTCCTTACCTTCCCAAAGGTAGGAATATTCTTTTGTCTTTTGAGTCTTTTGAGCTCTTGGTGCGACAGCCATAGCGTCTCCCTTGGGTCACGGACTAACGTTGATGGGCATCATGCCGAGCTTTGTGCCGCTTGTAAAGGGAACCTCTATAAATTCATTTTGCGGGCGAACCGCCGCGTCGCGTGCCCGCTCATTCCTCGCCTATCCATTCGATATGTCTCGTCATTCGCTGCGCGGTTCCTTGCGTTTCATCCCGCAAAAGTGAATTTATAGAGGTTCCCTAACGGTCATGGCAAAGATGCCACACCTGATAATGAAACTCGCTATGCCCGTTTCCCCCTCCCCAACCCTCCCCCGGTTGGAGAGGGAGCAAACGAATCGCTACGCGAGTTTCACGTTAAGGAA
>CAZMWC010000221.1:0-4178 GCA_964569805.1 uncultured Gallionella sp. | reverse complement strand
CGAACCATGATCGGATTAAATCCATAATAATCAATTTGTTCAGCCAGCCCTTCGATAAGTTCAGGGCGAACGGGTGATTTAATCCGTGTTTCCCTAGAGGTTCCCTAAAAATGCGGAGTTCATCGTTCCCATGCGGGGCACGGGAACGATGAGGCGCTGTTACCTGCGGGTGAAATCAATCAGGATTTGGCCGGGTTCGCGGGAGACATAGTTAATCTCGATGGAATCGCCGTAGTGTTGGACCAATTGTGCGAGCAGGGGCAGAGGATCATGGTCATTGCAGAAAAACATGGTTTCGCCGGGATTCAGAGAATCAAATGCGCCAAAAATGGCAGCGTGGCGGAAACGCTTGGCGACACCGCGCGCGTCAAACGGGTAACGCAAATCTGGAGAGATAGAATTGGCGCAATTGTGGGACATTTGTGACTCCTTAATGGTTGGTTAAATTGATTCGTCGATTAATGCCCGACCATTTTAATAAGATATATTAAAAATGCAAGTTTAAATTGCTCACCTTGTTTTCACGCGCCGCACGGGAAAAATGCAGCGGATTTGTAGGGGCGATTCACGAATCGCCCGGGCAATTCGTGAATTGCCCCTACACGCCCGGCTTGTCCGATTTAGGGCTGAGCCTTTGTGTTGCCATGTTTGTGGGGGGCTGCCCCTACGGCTTCCAATGCTTTTCGCAACGCGTCCGCTTGATCCGGTTGGGCGAGCGCTTCGCCGCTGATCCAGAACACATCTTCGGCGCGGCTGCCCAGCGTGTTGATCTTGGCGCGATGCAGGCGGATGTCGTGTTTATCCAGAATCAGGGCAATGCTGGCCAACAGCCCGGGGCGATCCCCGGCAATCAGCGAGAGCACGTGCATTCCTTTGTTGTCCGGCTTGATCTCGACTTCGGTGCTGATCGGAAAATGTTTGAGCTGGCGGCTGACGCGCCCTGTCGTGGTGACGGCTATCGGCTCGGCTTGCGTGATTTGCCGGGCTAACTCGAATTCGATGTAGGTCATGATGTCGCGGTAGGCCGTGCCGCCGCGCGCGGCCTCCATGATCTGGAAACTGTCCAATGCGTAGCCGTGCCGTGTAGTGTGGATTTTTGCCTCGGCAATAGTGTAATTCATGCGCGCAAAAAAATTGCAGATACGCGCGAACAGCGCGCGCTGATCCAGGCAATACACCATTACCTGCAAACCTTCCCCGACCCGGCTTAAGCGCGCTTTAACGATGGGTGTGGCAGCATCTACTTTGTAGGCCAGCCAGCGGGTATGCCAGGCGATTTCCTGCGCTTCGTGATCCAGAAAATAACTCTCGTCGAGTTGCGCCCACAACATCTGGTAGGAATCCGGGCGCATCCCGTAAAGATTCAGTGTCGTGGCAGATTGGTCGCGTATCTCGTCGAGGAGGTTTGCGGGCGTGTCCCCGCCAAGATGGCGGCGTGTCAGGCGGAACAGGTCTTCAAACAGCTTGGCTTTCCAGGCGTTCCAGATTTTCAGGCTGGTGCCGCGCACATCCGCCACGGTCAACAGATACAGCGCGACCAGATAACGGTCATTTTTTATTTTGCCGGCAAAATGCGCGATTACGTCCGGGTCGGACAAATCCTGTTTTTGCGCCGTGTCCGACATGGTGAGATGCTGCCCGACCAGCCATACCACCAGATCGGTATCGTCGCGCCTGAGCTGGTGCTGCACACAAAACATGCGCGCATCCTTCATGCCCAGTTGCGCGTGCTCGCCGCCGCGCCCCTTGGCGATGTCGTGGAACAATCCGGCGATATACAGCACTTCCGGGCGGGCAAACTCGCCCATCAATTTGCTGCACAGCGGCATTTCCAGCGCGTATTCCGGCATCGCGAAACGGCGCAGGTTGTGCATCACCGTCAAGATATGCTCGTCCACCGTGTAGACATGGAACAGGTCATGCTGCATCTGCCCGACGATACGCCCGAAGGCGGGAATATAACGGCCGAGAATGCCGTATTGATTCATGCGCCGCAGCGCGATGATGACTTCGCGCTGCTGGCGCAGGATTTCCATAAAACGCGCGCGATTCACCGGGTTGCGTCTGAAATTTGCGTTGATCAGGTGTTGGGATCGCCACAGCGCGCGCAGCGTCATGGCGCTGAGATCGGTCAGCTCGGGGTGCTGCTGCATCAGCAGGAACATTTCGAAAATGGCTTCGGGTGTATGCTCGAACAAGTGCTCATCGCGTATTTCCAGCAGCGTGCCGATGGCGCGGAAGCGCTCGTTCAGCAAGCGTTGCGGGAGCGTATCGCGGAACAGGTAGTCGCGCAGATTTTGCAGCAGGATGGTGTTGAACTGGCGCACCGCCAGTTTGGTGCGGTAATAGCGCTGCATCAGGTGTTCGCTGGCGCGGCGGTTGGCCGAATTGGCGATGCCCAGTTGTTCGGCCAGCGGTGTCTGGAAATCGAACAGCAAACGGTCTTCGTGCCGCCCGGCGAGATAATGCAAGCGGGCGCGCAGTGTCGCCAGCAGCGCGCTGTGGCGCGCGATCTGGCGCGCCTCGGCCGCCGTAATCAGGCCGATTTGTGCAAGCTCGCTCCAGTGCGTTCCCAAACCGGCCGCACGCGCGATCCAGGTGACAGTCTGGAAATCGCGCAAGCCGCCCGGGCTTTCCTTGAGGTTGGGTTCGAGGTTGTAATCCGCTTCCGCGTAGCGCGCGTGCCGTTGTTGTTGCTCTTGCAGCTTGGCCAGATAGAAAGCGCGCAAATCGAGACGCTGTTGCATGGCATCGCACAATTCATCGAACAGTTCTTTGTTGCCGCAGATCAGGCGCGCTTCGAGCAGGTTGGTCTGTACGGTAACATCGGCGGACTCGTTTATGCACTGCTCGACGGTGCGGACGCTGTGGCCGACCTCCAGGCCAATATCCCACAACACGCCAATCAGCTGATGCAGCTGTTGCTGCAAGGCATCATCGGGCTCGGCATCCAGCAGGATCAGCAGATCGATATCTGATTTTGGGTAGAGCTTGCTGCGCCCGTAACCGCCTACCGCAACCAGCGCGATGCGGTCAGGTATGGCGAGTTGCCGCCAGATACGGCGCAGGTATTTGTCGATCAAGCGACTGTGCGCGCCCAGCAAACGTGCCGCGTTACCATGTTTCAGAAAGCTTTGTTCGAGAGCCGAGCGGTCGCCGCGCAAAGACTCGCGCAACGCGGCCGTGTTGTCAGAGGCCGGGTGGGGGAGGGCAGCCATCGGAAACGGTCAGCACTTCAAAGCCGGAGTCGGTGACGAGGATAGTGTGTTCATATTGCGCCGACAGGCTGTGGTCTTTGGTGACTACCGTCCAGCCATCATTCAGATGCTTGATCGCCGCCTTGCCGGCATTGATCATCGGCTCGATCGTGAAGGTCATGCCAGGCTCGAGTTTTATTCCGGTTCTCGGGCGGCCGTAATGCAAAACCTGCGGCTCTTCGTGGAAACGCTGGCCGATGCCGTGACCGCAGAACTCACGCACCACGCTGTAGCCCATCGGCTCGACAAAACTTTGGATGGCATGGCCGATATCGCCCAGATAAGCCCCCGGCCTGACCACGCGGATGCCGCGCCACAGCGCCTGCCAGGTGACTTCGCACAAACGCTTGGCCTGGATCGATGGTTCGCCGACATAGAACATGCGGCTGCTATCGCCGTGGTAGCCGTTTTTGATCACAGTGATGTCCAGATTCACAATATCGCCGTTCTTCAACGCCTTGTCGCCGGGCACACCGTGGCATACCTGATGGTTGATCGAAGTGCAGATAGATTTCGGATAGGGCGTATGGCCACCGGGCGCATAGTTGAGCGGCGCGGGAATGGCTCTTTGCGTATTGACGATCAAATCGTGGCACAGCTTGTCCAACTCGTTGGTCGTAACCTCCGCTTTGACGAACGGCGTGATGTAATCAAGCACCTCGCTGGTCAGCCGTCCGGCGATGCGCATCTTCTCGATTTCTTGCGGGGTTTTAATGGAAACAGGCATATGGCTTGTACTGCTTCAATGATGTTGCGGATGCCCGAGAATATCATGCGATTCCGATAGCCGACAAATGCGATTATCCCCGGGGTGAGATTCAAACTGAAGTGGCATCAATCGCGCCAACCGACAATGGGATGCGTATTGGGTAGGGGCGATTCGTGAATTGCCCCTTGTATGATCGAATTTAATGAAATGCT
>CAZMWC010000220.1:0-4188 GCA_964569805.1 uncultured Gallionella sp. | reverse complement strand
AGGAATCCGCCAAGGTCGCGCATTTCTGCTCGATGTGCGGCCCGAGCTTCTGCTCCATGAAAATCTCCCAGGACGTGCGCGACTTCGCCGCCGCCCAGGGCGTGGACGAGCAGGCCGCACTACAAAAAGGCATGGAGCAGAAGGCGGTGGAGTTTGTGAAGCAGGGCGGGAAGCTGTATAGCAAGGCTTGACACTCCTCATTCTTGACGATGGAATGAGTCGAATTGCGGCTCATTCCGTTTGTGTCAGGTTCTGCCATAAAATATTTCATGCCTCGTACAGGTCAAGCTTTCAAGGTTTCCTCATGAATGAAGAACGTTTAGTAAACATCGAAGCCAAAATCACCTTCCAGGAAGACCTGATCGAAGAACTTAACAAAACGGTCTATCAGCAACAGAAAAGGCTGGACCGACTTGAAGCGATCTGTGAATCGTTGGTAAAGCACCTCGAATCCCTGGATGAGTCAGGGGATGCAAGCAGGACTGCAAACGAAAGACCGCCACATTACTAGCGTACGATTCCACCGCTACGAAATTTGCCATGCTGAACAAACTGAACGACTTTCTATCTGCCATCGTTTCCCCCTCCAGCGTCGAGGGGCGTCCGGAGCACACCCTGCAACTGGCAACCGCTGTGCTGTTGATCGAAGTCATGCGGTCGGATGCCGACAGCACGGATGAGGAGCGGGCTACGATACTGAAGCTTCTCAAGGCGCGATTTCAGTTGTCGGATGCGGAATTGGCGCAACTGTCCGAACTGGGGCACCGAACAGCAAAAGTCACCAATGATTTTTACCGGTTTACGTCCCTCATCAACCGGGAGTTGGAAATGCCCGAAAAGATTCGCGTCATCGAGTACATGTGGCAGGTCGCCTATGCCGACGGGAAAATCAGTGCACATGAAACCCATCTGATACGAAAGATAGCCGGTCTTCTCTACATTTCCCACAGCGACTATATCGCCGCCAAAATGCGCGCCAAGCCGGCTGGCCTGAAATAACGCGCGTCAGGCGCCCGGCACGTCTGGCGGAGATTTTCAATCAGGGTGTGGTGGCTAAACGTGGCAGTTATTCTTTAAATTATGGGCTGAGTCGAACCCGACTTTACTACCGCTCAAGGCGTAGACAAACGGGCTGCTGGGACTGCTGGGGACGGAGCCCAACCGATTTCACCAAACGACTTTAAATCGAAAATCAATAGTGCTCCGTCCCTGAGGTATCGTACAAGCGCAGGCTCAGCCTGCAAATGGTGAAGCGGCTGCACGACGGGCTGAACATTCCGTATGAGAGTTTGCTGTCAGCCACGTAGCTTGGTGATGCTGACCCTTTTTGCACTCGCATCCGGGAAAACAAACGAGCCGCAATGCGGCTCGTTTTTATTTGCAGGGCTTTATCACTGCTACTGCACTTGTTAACTTTTAGCCACATCGACTGAATCCATTTTTAAATATAGAGATGATAAATCTCCAGACTTAACCCGAAACTGGCTGCGGCGTTTTGTGGTGGGCCTTGCACTTGAAGCCTTTTCCAGTTTAATTCCAGGGTCATAATAAATCTTGCCTTGAAACATGGCCTTCAACACCAGCAGGAAATCCGCTCCTTCACCCAAACGAACCGTGTTGCCATAACTATACTGAAGATGTGGGTCAGTATGTTTCAAGGATGGAACGTAGGCGGTTTGTGCGTGTTTGTGGTTCCAGTGGTTCATCAAATCCACATAGGTCTATGTAGCGGCCTCTTCACCAGTATCCGTGAGTAATGAGATGCCAGCAGATTTGGTGAGGATTTTGCCATCTGTGGCGTCGAATCCAACCAAGGTTAACGTAAGCCCGGTGGTGGCGTGTTTTTCATCCACCCTGTGGACGCCGCCGAAATTAAGACGATCTACTCGCCCCATCTTGTCAGGGTAGCCAAACTTCCGGATAAAACTCTCTACACCATGAGTTTTATAATGCCCTCCGGTTGGCTCTGGAGTCATCAGGGTGATTACAGAGCCTTTAAGCAGATTGGATTAAACGGGAAATTTTATTCATCTGCCTCGACAGTCCGATAGGCGTTAATGAATTTAATCGACTTGGAATTCGAAACTCAACATCAATCCCTTGGTGAGACTTTTCTGTGACCAAGTAACATATGCGATTAACAAAATGGATGCCACGAGAAATCCATTGATCATTGCCAGAATCGCCATCCAGCACCGTCCATACATAAGAGACATCCAGTTTTCGGACTGTATCAAGGTCTTCTCCGAAGGTTTCCAGACCTAATCCGCCCCAAATGTCGTGACGCGAATCAGGGTGGCGATATGGTTTGAAATACTCATAGAAAGCATCTTCGTGAAGCACGAGCGGAGTAGTCATAAGCATACCCTTTACGGGCAAAAGTTTATTGGCCTGCGACATCAATAAAAATCTCGCTGCGGTGGCGTGCAAGAAAAGCGATGCTCGGAATAAATTTCTCGGGTAACTCAATCTTGCGGCCTTCCAATGGTAGAAATATCTGGACAACAAAGGCATCATCATTTCGCTTCAGTTGCTCGGACAACATCACCTCATAGTTATCTGAAATCGTTATCAACCCTCGATCAAATGCCTTGTCGTGGATAGCCGAAAGACACAGGCCATTGCTGGGATTAAGACGGTTTGCTTTGTCGTTACTCCACGGCACGATGTGGCTTGCCATCAGTAAGCGCGCATCCGAAAGGCCAGATATACAACAACGTCCACGATAGCTGCTTAGTACTGCGCGGCGAAAAAAATGCTGCTTGATTCTCTGTGTTGTTAGAACTTGCCGTGTTTCTCCAGTGAAATCATCTGGCAGTAGCTCATCATCTTCCTGCTCCAAATCCTCCACGGCATTTTTGTCTAGTTGCTGCCGGAGCAGTTGGCATTCCACGGCAAGCCTTTCCCAATCTGAGTGGAATTCATCCCATACCTCGCGATCCAATGCCGATGCATTTCCCAAACCTACTCGCCCCGTACTCGTAATGGCGGGATCAAGGCTTGCGATGTTAAGCATCTTCATCGCAACCGCATCAGGCGTGCGGCTGATGACTTTTGCCAATGCGATTATTTCCGGATTGCGCCCGTATATTCGTCCATATGGGAGCTGACAATACAAGTGGAAAGCCAGCTTTACTTGCTCTTTTGTCCAAAGTCCTTTAGCCATGATGTCTTTCGGCATTTCGACAGCTTTCGCTTCCGGTGCCTTCTCCCCTAAGTTGAGTTGCGACACCATCAGTTTAGCCGCATATTCGACCATCGGTACAACCGCCGCTTGAGAAAATAATCGGTATGCCCGCGTATCCGACACCGGAACCCTGAACGTGTCCGGGTAGCCCATCAGCCGCGCGCATTCTCTGGGCGTGAGCCGGCGCGGGTTTTTGCGCGTGCCTTGGTACACGAGGATTTCAGAGCCATCCTTGTAGTAGCGCGCCGATAGAGTGCGTGTCACGTCGCCGGGTTTGACCAGGCCAAAGCCGAAGCCGTTGCCCTTGGCGCGGTGTTTCGCGGCGTAGTTCTGCAAGTAGAGCCAGAGGTTGTCGGTCAGAGTGTATTTGTCCAGTTGGCGCTGTTTTTTGTGGTCGAAAAATCTTCCTTCGTCCCACGGCAAAACAGGTTCGCTGCCATCGGTGCGGTGCAGGATGTCCTTGAGTTTGTGCTCGCCCTTGGGTGGCAGGGGCAGGGCATCGAAATCGAATGCGATTGGCTCGCGGAAGCCGACGATGAGGATGCGCTCGCGGTGTTGCGGGACGAAGTGTGCGCCGTCTATGACGCGATAGTGGATGTGGTAGCCCAGCACTTCGGTCAGGGTACGGCGGATGACATCGAAGGTGCGGCCTTTGTCGTGCGAGACGAGGTTCTTGACGTTTTCCAGCAGGAAGGCGCGCGGGCGTTTTGTTTCGATAATGCGCGCCACGTCGAAGAACAGCGTGCCCTGCGTTTCGCAAGCAAAACCATGCGCCTTGCCCAATGCGTTCTTCTTCGATACCCCGGCAATCGAGAAGGGCTGGCAGGGAAATCCGGCCAGCAGTACGTCGTGATCTGGAATGTCGGCGGCCTGCACTTGGGTGATGTCGCCGGCAATGGGGTGTCCATCGCGGAAGTTTTCGGCGTAGGTTTTCTGCGCATAGGTATCCCATTCGCTGGTGAATACGCAACGCCCGCCGACTTGTTCAAATGCTTTGCGCA
>CAZMWC010000219.1:0-4194 GCA_964569805.1 uncultured Gallionella sp. | reverse complement strand
TCTAAGATCGCACACGGCAAAACCAGTACTGCAGATACTTTGAATCAAACACCAGCGCGCTTTTTACTCTTGTTTAGTTGATATCGTCAAGCGGTTTATGAAATATACTCCGATTAGGCTTGAAAAAGCATCGCTAATCACCCATCTAAACGTACGACAGAGTGTCAGAATACATATCGAGAACCATGGCAGACAGACAACACGGCAACTCGGTACTTGCACCGGAACGGGCGAAAATAAGGCCGCCGCGCATGTACAAGGTGATTTTATTCAACGACGATTACACCACGATGGACTTTGTAATTGAAGTGCTGCAACGTTTCTTTGCGATGAATCGTGAACGCGCGATGCAAATCATGCTCAAAGTACATAATGAGGGTTCGGCGGTGTGCGGCGTGTATTCGCTGGATGTCGCCGAAACCAAGGTCACACAAGTATCTGGCTTTGCAAAACAGCATGGGCACCCGCTGCGGTGCGCTATGGAGGAGAACTAAAATGATCGCACAGGAACTGGAAGTCAGCTTGCATTTGGCGTTTGTCGAAGCGCGCCAGAAGCGCCATGAATTTATCACCATCGAGCACCTGCTGCTCGCCATGCTGGATAATGCTTCTGCCGCGCAGATATTGCGTTCCTGTGGTGTAAACATCGACGAATTGCGCCGGGTTGTCGCAGAATTTGTGGACACCCACACGCCGGTCGTGGATGGCGCTGGGGACGTGGATACGCAACCCACAGTCGGCTTTCAGCGTGTCATCCAGCGCGCGATATTGCACGTGCAGTCTGCCAGCAAAAAAGAGGTATCCGGCGCCAATATTCTCGCCGCGCTATTTGGCGAAAAGGATTCCCACGCGGTGCATTTTCTCACCGAACGGGGCGTTACCCGTATTGATGTGGTGAACCACATCGTGCGCGGTGTCGCCAAGAACGAGGTCGGCAACACCGCGCAAACGCACGGCGACACCGAAACCGAACAGCAGACAGCCGATGAAGGCGTGCTGAAAAACTACACACTGGATCTCAATGCGCAGGCTTTGTCCGGCAAAATTGACCCGCTCATCGGGCGCGATCTCGAATTGGAGCGCGTGATTCAAACGCTATGCCGCCGCCGCAAAAATAATCCGCTGCTGGTGGGTGAAGCCGGTGTCGGTAAAACCGCGATCGCCGAGGGGTTGGCACGGCGCATCGTCGAAGAAGACGTGCCGGAAATTCTCAAAGGCGCGCATGTTTACTCGCTGGATATGGGCTCATTGCTGGCAGGCACAAAATACCGGGGTGATTTTGAGCAACGCCTGAAAGCGGTATTGAAAGAATTGAGCGAAGCGCCCAACGCGATCCTGTTCATCGATGAAATTCATACTCTGATTGGCGCAGGTGCCGCTTCGGGCGGCACCATGGATGCCTCCAATCTGCTCAAACCCGCGTTGGCGAACGGGCAATTGAAGTGCATCGGCGCAACCACCTACAAGGAATATCGCGGCATCTTCGAAAAGGATCATGCGCTGTCGCGCCGCTTCCAGAAAGTGGATGTGCCCGAGCCATCGGTGGAACAAACCATCGCGATCCTGCGCGGCCTGAAGTCGCGCTTTGAAGAACATCACAGCGTCAAATACAGCGCGGCCGCATTGACCAGCGCAGCCGAGCTTTCCTCGCGTTTTATCAACGACCGCCACTTGCCGGACAAGGCCATCGATGTGCTGGATGAGGCCGGTGCGGCGCAACGCATCCTGCCCAAATCGAAACAGAAAAAAATTATCGGCAAACATGAAATCGAGGAAATTATTTCAAAGATTGCGCGCATCCCGCCGCGCAGCGTTTCTTCCGACGACAAAAACGTGCTGAAGACGCTGGATCGCGATTTGAAAGCGGTGGTGTTCGGCCAGAACAAAGCGATCGACGCGCTCGCCACCGCGATCAAAATGTCGCGCAGCGGCCTCGGCAACCCGCAGAAACCCATCGGCAGCTTCCTGTTCTCCGGCCCCACCGGTGTCGGTAAAACCGAGGTGGCTCGCCAGCTGGCTTACGCGATGGGCATGCCGCTGCACCGCTTCGATATGTCCGAATACATGGAACGCCACGCCGTGTCGCGCCTGATCGGCGCGCCGCCCGGCTATGTCGGTTTCGACCAGGGCGGCCTGCTCACCGAAGCCATTACCAAACAACCGCATTGCGTGCTGCTGCTGGACGAGATCGAAAAAGCGCACCCGGATATTTTCAACATCCTGCTGCAAGTGATGGATCACGGCACGCTCACCGACAACAACGGGCGCAAAGCCGATTTCCGCAACGTCGTGATCGTGATGACCACCAACGCGGGCGCGGAAGCATTGAACAAGAGCAACATGGGCTTCACCCAAAACAGCTCGGCGGGCGATGAAATGGCCGACATCAAGCGCACCTTTACACCGGAGTTCCGCAACCGTCTGGACGGCATCATCTCCTTCGCGCCGCTGGATCATGAAGTCATCTTGCGCGTGGTGGACAAATTCCTGATACAGCTGGAAGAGCAGCTGCATGATAAAAAAGTGGAAGCGGTGTTCACCGACGCGCTCAAGGACTATCTGGCCGAGCACGGTTTCGACCCGAAAATGGGCGCTCGCCCGATGTCGCGCCTGATCCAGGATACCATTCGCAGCGCGCTGGCCGACGAGCTGCTGTTCGGCAAGCTGGCGAACGGCGGCAAGGTCATCGTGGACGTGAAGGACGACAAAGTGGGGCTGGAATTTGCCGAAGAAGCGATTCCTGCCTGATTCGACCCGGGCAATTCGTCAGCGACGTAGGGCGCAATAATCAACGGGCATTGCGCCGAATGTAAAATTATCCGGCGGATTACGTTGCGCTAATCCGCCCTACGAAACCTAATGTCGCCTCCTACCAAATATCGCGGGCGCTTCGCCCCCTCACCCACCGGCTCGCTGCATTTCGGCTCTTTAGCCGCCGCAGTCGGCAGCTATCTCGACGCAAGACACCATCACGGCACCTGGCTGGTGCGCATGGAAGACCTCGATGCGCCGCGTTGCGTCGCGGGCGCGGCGGACGATATCCTGCGCACGCTGGACACTTTCGGCCTGCACCGGGACGGGGAACTCATCTACCAGAGCCAGCGCACGGAGGCCTATGAGGAAGCGCTGCAACGGTTGAAAGACAACGGCGCGGCCTATCCCTGCTGCTGCACCCGCCGCGAGATCGCCGATTCGGCGCTGCACGGCATCGAAGGCCCGGTCTATCCCGGCACTTGCCGACAGGGCATTCCGGCAGGGCGCGAGGGCAGGGCATGGCGGGTGCGTACCGATACTTTCCCCTCGCTCCTCACGGGAGAGGGGGTAGGGGAGAGGGGGCGCATTGAATTCACCGATACCCTGCAAGGACATGTCGCCCAGCACCTCGAAACCGACATCGGCGATTTCATCGTGAAACGCGCCGACGGACTGTTCGCCTACCAGCTCGCGGTGGTGGTGGACGACGCGTTCCAAAATATCACCCATGTGGTGCGCGGTGCCGACCTGCTGCATTCCACACCGCGACAGATTCACCTGCAACGCCTGCTCGGTTTCCCCACGCCGCACTACCTGCACCTGCCCATCGCTGTGAATGCGCGGGGCGAGAAACTCAGCAAGCAGACTCTCGCCACGGCGATCGCGACCGACGATGTGGTCGTGACGCTGATCTCGGCACTGGATTTTCTGCGCCAACAACCGCCCGCAGAATTGCGTCAAGGAAATGTTGGAGAAGTGTTGGGATGGGCGGTGGAGAACTGGCAGCCGGAGAGATTGAAGGGTTGCCGCCAACTGCTGGCGGCAACAGGGTCGGGTTAGCGCAGCGTAACCCGCCGGATGGGGATTTCATCCTCAAAGCAACCAAGAATCAAAACCGTTGGGGGCAGGCTTCGGCGCGCTGGCGATGCGCACCATGGTATCGAAAGCCGATTGGCGCATATCTGTGGTGTAGTGCAGCACCGTCGTGTCGAGTACGGCGAATGTCCCTCCACCACCAAGTCAATATGCCAAAAGGCCTAAGCAGGACAAGCCGGGACCAAGAATGTAGGTCGGGCTCCGCCCGACATGGTGGGCGGAGCCCACCCTACGACACCTACAACAACCCCTTCTCCGCGAACGACAGCGTCTGCCCCACCGCTACCACAAAGTGATCCAGCACGCGCACGTCCACCAGTCCCAGCGCTTGTTTGAGCGCATCGG
>CAZMWC010000218.1:0-4198 GCA_964569805.1 uncultured Gallionella sp. | reverse complement strand
ATATCGCCCAGGATGTCCATCCGGAGCGGCTGCGCCGCTTCTTCATCAAGGAAGAGAGCGGCTATCGCGTGAAGAAGGATATCCGCGAAATGGTGGTGTTCGCCACCCAGAACGTCATCAAGGACCCGCCCTTCACCAGGCTCGACCTGCTCAGTTGCCGCAACCTGATGATCTATCTGGAGCCGGAACTGCAAAACCGCCTCATCCCGGTTTTTCATTATGCCCTCAAGCCGGGCGGCGTGCTGTTCCTCTCACCCTCGGAGAGCATCGGCAACCACCCGGAATTATTCGCGCCGCTCAACCGCAAATGGAAGTTCTATCGCGCCATCCACTCCACCGCCTCCACCCGCGCGGTGATGTCGGGCGGATTGTCATGGACCAGGAATATCGACACGAAAGGACCGGATGAAGTGGCCAAAAAGATCAAGGAAACCAACTTTGCCGAACTGACCAGGCGGGTGCTGCTCCAGTCCTATGCGCCCGCCTCGGTGGTGACCGACCTGAAGGGCAATATACTTTTCGTGCATGGCGACACCGGCAAATACCTGCGCCCGGCGCCCGGCCAGGCAACGCTCAACGTGGTGGACATGGCGCGCGAGGGATTGCAACTGGAATTGCGCGCCGCCCTCAACAGCGCCAGCCAGGGTGCGACCCTGAGCCGGGAAGTGCCGGTCAGGAACAACGGCGATTCCCAGACCGTGGGCATCAGCCTGCGCCCATTGCCCGGCCCGGATGCCGGCGAGAAATTGCTGCTGATAAGTTTTCAGGATGTGGCACATCCCATCTCCGAAAAATTGCCGCCCGGCAGGCCGGGGCGCGGCAAAGGTGTCGCACCGGGGCATGGCGAACTGCGGCGCGTCGAGGAGCTGGAGCGCGAGCTGGCCTACTCCAGGGAGAACCTGCAAGCCACCATCGAGGAACAGCAGGCCTCCAATGAGGAATTGAAGTCCACCAACGAAGAACTGCAATCCACCAACGAAGAGCTCCAGTCCACCAATGAGGAGCTGGAAACGTCCAAGGAAGAGCTGCAATCCGTCAATGAAGAACTGATCACGGTGAACGCCGAATTGCAGGCGAAAATCGAGCAGCTCGCCGGGATGCAGAACGACATGAAAAACCTGCTCGACAACATCAACGTCGGCACCATCTTTCTCGATGAACATCTGAACATCAAACGCTTTACCCGCAATGCGGGGGAAGTCTATCGTCTGGTCGCCTCGGATGTGGGCAGGGCGTTGAATGACATCAAATCGAATATCGAAGGCTACGACTTGCTGGCGGATGCCCAGGCCGTGCTCGACACTCTGGTGCCGCACGAGTGCGAGATTCATACGGTCAGCGGCGCGTGGTATCTGGCGCGCATCCAGCCTTACCGGACGCTGGACAACGTAATCGAGGGCGTGGTGCTGACGTTTACCGACATCAGCCAGCGGGTCAAGGCCGAGGCGGCGGAAAAGTCGGCGCGAAAAATGGCTGAAGCTATCTTCAATACCGTGCGCGAGCCGCTGGTCGTGCTGAATAAAAAAATGGAAGTCATTTCCGCCAGCAGCTCGTTTTACCGCGACTTCCAGACCGTACCGGAAGACACCGTGGGTCGCCCTATCTACGACCTGGGTAACCACCAGTGGGACATCCCTTCATTGCGAGAATTGCTCGAGAATATCCTGCCGCACAACGAGAGTTTTGACAGCTATGAGATGGAGCACGACTTCCCCACCATCGGCCGCCGCAAGATGCTGCTCAACGCCCGCCGTATCATCGATGCAAGCGGCGATACCCAATTGATCCTGCTGGCAATGGAAGATATACCGTGAGCAAAACAACCGGCAAGCCAGACCCGTTGCGCACCGAAGCCGAGGCGCAACTCGCCCGCGCTCCGCCTGCCGAGACGGCACCGCATCCTGCCGAAGAACTGCTGCATGAGCTGCGCGTGCATCAGATCGAACTGGAAATGCAGAACGAGGCCTTGCGGCAGGCGCAAGCCATGCTGGAAGAATCTCGTGATCGCTATGTGAATCTTTATGACTTCGCTCCCGTCGGTTATCTGACCCTCACCCGCGATGGCTTGATCAGCGAGATCAACCTCACCGGCGCCACGCTGTTGGGGGAGGAACGCCGGAAACTGGTTCGCCGCCGTTTCACCAATTTCGTTAGCGCCGAAGACAGTGATCACTGGTATCGGCATTTTCTGCTGGTGAAGCAGCATGGCGGAAACCATGATTGCGAGGTAATGCTCCGGCGCGGCGATGGCGTTACCTTTCATGCCCGGCTGAACTGCTTGCGCCTGTCAAAAGAGGGCGATCAACCCGTGGTGCGCATCGCGCTCTCCGATATCAGCGAGCGCAAACAGACCGAGGAAGAACTGCGCATCGCCGCCATCGCTTTCGAATCCCAGGAGGGGATGATCGTGACCGACACGAAGGGTATCATCGTGCGGGTCAACCGGGCATTTACCAGCCTCACCGGGTACAGCGCGGCAGAGGCGGTGGGCAGGACACCGGCTCTGCTCAGCTCCGGGCGCCACGATAAAGCATTCTATCGGCAGATGTGGCAGTCCCTGGAGAAAGAGCGCTACTGGCAGGGCGAGATGTGGAACCGGCGCAAGAACGGCAATATCTACGCCGAATGGCTGACCATCTCCGCCGTCGCCGCGCCCGATGGCGGCATCACCCATTACGTCGGCACCTTTTCCGACATCTCCCGCAACAGCGAGGCGGCGGCCGAGATCCACCGCATGGCCTACTACGACCCGCTCACCCATCTGCCCAACCGCCGCCTGCTGATGGACCGGCTGGGGCAGGCGCTGGCCGCCAGCCATCGCAGCGGGCAGCGTGGCGCATTGCTGTTTCTGGATATGGATAACTTCAAGACACTCAATGACACGCGCGGCCACGATGTCGGCGATCTGCTGCTGGTCGAGATCGCGCAGCGCCTGAATGACAGCGTGCGCGAGGGCGACACCGTGGGGCGGCTGGGCGGCGACGAGTTTGTGCTGATGCTGGAAGACTTGAGCAAGAATGTCGAAGAAGCGGTTCTTCAGGCCAGTACGGTGGGCATAAAGGTGCGCGAGGCGCTTGCCTTGCCCTATCTGCTCAATGGCATCGAATATATCTGCACGGCCAGCATCGGGGTCAGCCTGTTTTGCAACCATGATGAGTCGGCCGACGATCTGCTCAAACATGCCGATCTCGCCATGTATCATGCCAAAAAGGAAGGGCGCGACACTTTGTGCTTTTTTGACCCCGACATGCAGGCCAGGCTGGTCGAGCACAGCGCGCTGGAGAACGACTTGCGTCGCGCGCTGGAACGCCGGCAGTTGCGCCTCTACTACCAGATACAGGTCAACAGCGCGCGCCGCGCCATCGGCGCCGAGGCTTTGCTGCGCTGGGAACATCCCGAGCGCGGCCTGATTTCTCCCGCCGAGTTTATCCCGCTGGCCGAAGAAACCGGCCTGATCGTACCGATCGGATTGTGGGTTCTGCAAACGGCCTGCGCCCAGATCCGGGACTGGTCCGACAAGCCCGCCCCCCGCGATCTGCAAGTCGCCATCAATGTCAGCGCGCGCCAGTTCCGCCAGCCGGATTTTGTCGGGCAGGTGCAGCATGCCCTCTCCGCAACCGGCATTGATCCGGCGCGCCTGAAAATCGAGCTGACCGAGAGTCTGGTGCTCGACAACGTCAGCGATACCATCACCAAAATGCATGCGCTCAAAGCGCTCGGTATCAGCTTCTCGATGGATGATTTCGGCACCGGCTATTCCTCGCTCTCTTATCTCAAGCAACTGCCGCTGAGCCAGTTGAAGATCGACCGATCCTTCGTCCGCGATCTTGCCACCGACCCGAACGATGCGGCCATCGTGCGGGCGATCATCACCATAGGGCAGACATTCGGGTTAAACGTCATCGCCGAGGGGGTGGAAACCGAAGCGCAATATGAGTTTCTCGGTCTGAACGGCTGCCATACCTTTCAGGGATACCTGTTCAGCCACCCATTGCCGCCGGAAGAGTTTGAGAAACTCCTGGAGCAGAGTTGACGCATGTTCGGTGACACCCGCCTCTTATTGATTCGGCGCGGTTAGACCTCCGGTAGTGAATGGTGGCCATCACGTTATGCCCCATATTTTATGACGCAGCCAGATTAAGGAAGCGCTGATTTAACCTAAGGAAGCGCAGATTTAATCCGTTCGTGGTGAGCTTGT
>CAZMWC010000217.1:0-4214 GCA_964569805.1 uncultured Gallionella sp. | reverse complement strand
GCAAACCGGAATCCTTCACCCGCCGCCGCATGGGCGTGGCGCTGGCGAACGGCAAAGACACCGACGAGGCAAGGGCGCGCGCGAAGCTGGCGGCGGGGAAGGTGAAGCCGGTTAGGCCGTAGATTTGGTAGGGCGCAATAACCAACGGGCATTGCGCCGCATGTAGCGTTACACCCGGTGCAATGCGCTACGCTTATTGCACCCTACGCCACTCCGCTACTCGGTGGCGGATAAGGGGAAAGCAAGTCAAAAGCCAAACCCGAAGTTAGGCGCGAAGCGCCCAACTTCCCCAAAAAGAAGCGTGGGCACTTGTGCCCACACAAAACCGTTTTTGACTTACCCTCCCCTGAGCGCCGCCTCGATAGTTCGCAAACAAGCGGAGGTTTAGGCGAGGACTGTCTGAGCGCGCAGCGCGAGTTCCGCAGCCCCGCTTGTTTGCGAACTATCGAGGGAACCGCGAAGCGGCGGCAAACCGGGGTCGCCTTTTCTTTGGCTACTTTCTTTTGGCGAAGCAAAAGAAAGTAACTTGCCGCCGGGCAACCCCCGGCAATCGTAGCACTGCGTCAAGCAGTCTTTCATGGCAGCAATCACCATGCTACGATGCACACCATCTTTTGAATCAACGGGGTAGTTCGTTATGTATTTCGGGAGCGGTGATGGTGATCAATGCCATTGAACAGATAGAGTCGTTCACGTCTGCCGACTACGTGAGAGCCTTTCGGCGCGCTCTGCCATCCGAGAGTCAACTGGAAATATTGCGCGTTCACTTGGCAGCTCCAGATCAAAGAATTACTGCAAGTCAATTGGCTCATGCGCTTGGCTTTGCTAACTGGAGAGCACCGATTGTCTTATATGGAAAGTTTGCACGGAAACTCTGCAACGAGTTGAATGTATCCCCAACAACAAAACTCGCGGTTCTTGCCCGGTCTTATAGGTCGTCTAGCTCGGAGTATGAACTATGCCTTCGTCCATCGGTCATCGAAGCTTTGAGGGAACTTGGAATTGGAGGTCAAGGCACTTCTTGTCCATCGCAAGAAAAACATGGCCTTGAAGACATGCAGCATTTCTACATCGAAGTCTCTCAGTCTCTTCGAGATAGTCACTCGTCAAGACAGGCTCGTCTAGTAACTGCTCCAAAATTACCCGAACGCATTTCCATTACATCGACATCATTTCGACGGAATCCCGATGTTGTCGCCGAAGTTTTATTGAGGGCGGAAGGCAAGTGTGAGAACTGCCTTAAACCCGCACCATTCGCTCGCGCATCTGATGGAACACCATACCTTGAAGTGCATCATCGCGTCATGCTTGCGGCGGGCGGTGAGGACACTACAGTCAATGCTATTGCCTTATGTCCAAATTGCCATCGGGCTGCACACTATGCCTAGCTCTACGCTAAAGCGCGCCGCCGCCCCCTAGCTCCATTACGCTAAGCCACTCCCCTCACCACCCCCGCAATCCCCTCCGCGCACTTCTTAACCAACACCCCATCCTCCCCCTCCACCATCACCCGCAACAACGGCTCCGTCCCGGAAGGACGCAACAGCACCCTCCCCTTGCCATCCAGTTCAAGCTCGGCCTTGGCCACTTCGGACTTGACCTCCTGACGTTGCAATAACTCGGCTGCCTTGCCGGTGACTTTCACGTTGATGAGTATCTGCGGATACATGTGCAGATCGCCCGCAGCTTCGGCAAGGCTTTGCCCATTGGCGCGCAGCGCGTGCAGCACTTGCAGGGCGGAGACGATGCCGTCGCCGGTGGTGTGGCGGTCGAGGCAGATGATGTGGCCGGAATTCTCGCCGCCGAGTTGCCAGCCTTGCTGTTGTAGCAGTTCCATCACGTAGCGGTCGCCGACTTTGGCGCGCAGGAACGGGATGCCGAGTTTTTGCATGGCGTGCTCGAACGCGAGGTTGGTCATCAGCGTGCCGACTACGCCGCCGTGCAAGGTGCCTTGCGCCTGGCGATGCCGGGCGATGATGTAGAGCAACTGGTCGCCGTCGTAAAGTTTGCCTGCGGCATCCGCCATGATGAGGCGGTCGCCGTCGCCGTCCAGCGCGATGCCGAGGTCGGCCTGGTGTTCGACCACGGCCTTTTGCAGGTTGGCGGGCGCGGTTGCGCCGTAGCCGTCGTTGATGTTGCAGCCGTCCGGCTGCGCGCCGATGGCGATCACGTCGGCACCGAGCTCGTGGAACACGTTGCGCGCGATGTGGTAGGTCGCGCCGTGCGCGCTGTCCACCACGACCTTCATGCCGCGCAGGTCCATCTCGTTGGGGAAGGTGCTCTTGCAGAATTCGATGTAGCGCCCGACCGCATCGTCGAGGCGCTTGGCCTTGCCGAGCGCGGCCGAGGCATTGGTCTGCATGGCGTTGTCGAGCTCGGCCTCGATGGCGTACTCGACCGCGTCGGGCAGCTTGGCACCATTGCCGGAGAAGAACTTGATGCCGTTGTCCTCGAACGGGTTGTGCGAGGCCGAGATGACCACGCCCGCCGAGAGGCGCAAGGCGCGCGTCAGGTAGGCCACCGCCGGGGTCGGCACCGGGCCGGCCAGATACACGTCGATGCCCGCCGCGATGAACCCGGCTTCCAGCGCGGATTCCAGCATGTAGCCGGAGATGCGCGTGTCCTTGCCGATCAGCACCGCCGGGCGTTCGCCCTGCGCATGTTCTGCTTTAGCCAGCACTTTGCCAGCCGCGTAGCCCAGCTGCATCACAAATTGCGGGGTGATGGGATGCACTCCCACCTTGCCGCGTACGCCGTCCGTTCCGAAATATTTTCTGCTCATTACAGTTTCCTCTGTGCCTGAACTCCTTCTCCCTTTCAGGGGGAAGGTTGGGATGGGGGTGTATTGTATGGTTTCTACCCTCTCCCTAACCCTCCCCCTGCAAGGGGGAGGGGATATTATTGATTGATTGCCTGCCAAATTTTCAGCGCATTCACCGTCTCGCGCACGTCATGCACACGCACGATGGCTGCTCCCCGCTGCACCGCGATCAACGCCGCTGCCACGCTGGCTGCTACGCGGTCGCCCACATCGCGCCCGGTGATTGCGCCCAGCATGGATTTGCGTGACAGCCCGACCAGAATCGGCACATCCAGTTCATTCAACTTATCCAGCTCGCGCAACAGGGCGAGATTATGCGCCAGTGTCTTGCCAAAGCCAAAACCCGGATCGATGACGATGCGTTCGCGCGCGATGCCCGCGGCTTCGGCGGCAGCGATGCGTTCGCGCAGGAAGGTGCCCACTTCGGCAACGACATCCAGATAGCGCGGCTGTTGCTGCATGGTTTGCGAATTACCCTGCTTGTGCATCAGGCACACCGCCACATCGCTCCGCGCGACCGCCTGCAATGCGCCTTCCGCCAGCAGGGCGTTGACATCGTTGACCATGCTCGCGCCCGCCACCAGCGCGGCACGCATTACGGCGGGTTTGCAGGTATCGATGGAGATGGGGATGCTGCTGCCGCGCAGGCCTTCGATGACCGGCAGCACGCGCTCCAGCTCTTGCTGCTCACTGACTTCCGCCGCACCGGGGCGCGTTGATTCGCCGCCGATGTCGAGGATGTCGGCACCGTCTGCGACGAGTCGGTGCGCATGGGCGATGGCTGCGGCGGACGAGGCATGCTGTCCGCCATCCGAGAACGAATCGGGCGTAACGTTGACGATGCCCATCACGAGAGGGCGGGAGAGGTCGAGCTGGAAATTACCGCAATGGAGAATCATGTGAAATGCGAAACGTGAAATGTGAAACGTGTGAGACTTTGAGGCTTACCTTTCACGTTTCACTTTTCACATTTCACGGAATCAGGTTTCCTGCGCGGGCTGTGTAGGCGTAGTGGCATGCGCAGTTGGCGCAGTGTCCTGCGGCGGCTGTGCGCTCTGGGCAGGTTTTGGCGGGCGCGGCGGCTTGCCGGTCATGATGTCCTCGATCTGATCGGCATCGAGCGTTTCCCATTCCAGCAACGCTTTTGCCATAGCCTCGATTTTGTCGCGGTTTTCTTCAATCAATTTACGCGCCAGCGCGTACTGCTGGTCGATGATGCGACGAATCTCGGCATCGACCTGCTGCATGGTCGCTTCGGAAATATTTTTGTGTGTGGTCACCGAACGCCCGAGGAATATCTCGCCCTCGTTTTCGCCATACACCATAATCCCGAGCGCATCCGACATCCCCCACTGGGTCACCATTTTGCGCGCCATATCGGTGGCACGCTCGA
>CAZMWC010000216.1:0-4219 GCA_964569805.1 uncultured Gallionella sp. | reverse complement strand
GTTTAATTTGCTGGATTCCGGCCTGCGCCGGAATGACGGGCCACAAAGCTTGGAGGCCTGTAGTAATCACCTTCCTCATTCTCGCCGCCCTGATCGGCGCAGTTGCCAATCTCGCCACCGCCTACCACGTGCTCGGCACCGACAAGGTCGGGCAGGACGTGCTGTATCTGTCGTTGAAGAGCATCCGCACCGGCATCATCATCGGCACGGTGACCACGCTGGTGACGTTGCCGCTGGCGCTGTTGCTCGGTATCGCGGCGGGCTATTTGCGCGGCTGGGCGGATGACGTGATCCAGTATATTTATACCGTGTTAAGTTCCATTCCCAGCGTGTTGCTGATCGCGGCGGCGGTGCTGATGATGCAGGTGACTATCGAGACACACCCGCAATGGTTCGATACGGCCGCATCGCGCGCCGATCTGCGCCTGGTGTTTCTGTGTCTGGTGCTCGGCATGACCAGTTGGACCGGGCTGTGCCGCCTGCTGCGCGGCGAGACGTTGAAGCTGCGCGAGATGGAATATATTCAGGCGGCGCAATCGTTCGGCGTGTCTTCGTTCCGTATTTTGACGCGCCATATCGTGCCGAACGTGATGCACATTATCCTGATCGCGCTGGTGATGGATTTCAGCGCGCTGGTGCTGGCCGAGGCGGTGCTGTCCTATGTCGGCGTCGGCGTCGATCCGTCGATGATCAGCTTCGGCACCATGATCAACGCGGCACGGCTGGAAATGGGGCGCGAACCGATGGTGTGGTGGGCGCTGGCCTCGGCGTTCTGCTTCATGCTGGCGCTGGTGCTGGCGGCGAACCTGTTTGCCGATGCGGTGCGCGATGCGTTTGATCCGCGCTTGAACCGGACCGGGGCGGACGCATGAATTATTTGCTCAAGGTCGGGAATCTGGTCACGCGGTTGCGCGACGGCGCGCGCATCGTGGATGACATTTCTTTTGATATTAAAGCGGGCGAGACTTTCGCGTTGCTCGGCGAATCCGGCTGCGGCAAATCCATGACCGCGTTGTCGCTGATGCGCCTGCTGCCGGATGGCGTGGTGAATGCGGGCGGTTCGGCGCGACTCGACGGGGTGTCGCTGTTCGATTTGCGTGAGCGCGAGATGCGCGAGGTGCGCGGCGGCAAGATGGCGATGATCTTTCAGGAGCCGGGGTTGAGCCTGAACCCGGTGATGACCGTCGGGCAGCAGATCGCCGAGGTGCTGGCGTTGCACCAAAAATCTCCCTCTCCCCCAGCCGGCTCCGCCCCCCTCGCTGCGCTCTCCCCGCAAGCGGGCGAGGGGAGTGTTTCCCTCGCACACAGGGGGAGAGGGTTTGGGAGCGGGGGTAGTCAAATTGAGCAGCGCTGCATCGATCTGCTCGATCAAGTCGGCATTCCCGATGCGGCGCGGCGCGTGACGGAATACCCGTTCCAGCTTTCCGGCGGAATGAAGCAGCGCGTGATGATCGCGATGGCGCTGGCCGGACAGCCGAAATTACTGGTGGCCGATGAACCGACTACCGCCTTGGACGTGACAATACAGGCGCAGGTGCTGCAACTGCTGCGCGACACGCAGGCCGCTTCCGGCATGGCGATGATGCTGATCACGCATGATCTCGGTGTGGTGTCCGAAATGGCGCATCAGGTCGGTGTGATGTACGCGGGACAGATTGTCGAGCAGGCAGGCCGCGCGCAATTATTCGAGCAACCGTTGCACCCATATACGCAAAAATTATTTGCCGCCTTGCCCGATATGCGGCGGCGCAATCAACCATTGGCCGCCATTCCCGGCAATGTGCCGCCACTGGGTAGTATCACGCAGGGCTGCCGTTTCACGCCGCGTTGCGATAAAGCATGGGCATTGTGTGGTGAGCAAACGCCGGGTTGGACGACGCTGGAAGAGGGGCGGGGAGTGCGGTGCCATCTTTATGGTGAAACGGGAAACATGAAATGTGAAAAGGAAAAACAAGCTGGAAATCGAGAGCCGAGCGGAAACATTTCACCTTTCACCTTTCACTTTTCACAGGAGTCGCTCAACACGCCACTTTTGCAGATTGAAAACCTGCAAGTCCACTTCCCCATCCGCAAGGGAATCCTGAAGCGTGTGGTCGATCAGGTCAAGGCGGTGGACGGTGTGTCGCTGGAGATCCCGCAAGGGCGTACGCTGGCGCTGGTGGGCGAATCAGGTTGCGGCAAGACGACGTTGGGCAAGGCCTTGCTGCAATTGATCCGGCCCACTGCGGGCAGCGTGCGCTTTGCCGGGCATGAGTTGATCGGGATGCAGCGTGATGAATTGCGCACGAAACGTGCCGCGATGCAGATGGTGTTCCAGGACCCTTATGCTTCGCTGAACCCGAAAATGCGTGTTGCGGAAATACTTGAGGAGGGAATGGCCGCGTTGAATATTGGCGGCAACAGCGCGGCACGTCAGGCGCGACTCGATGTCTTGCTCGACCAGGTCGGCCTTGCGCGCGCCGCCAAATGGCGCTATCCGCATGAATTTTCCGGGGGGCAGCGGCAGCGTATCGCGATCGCGCGCGCACTCGCCGTGTCGCCGCAACTGCTGATCTGCGACGAACCGACCAGCGCGCTGGATGTGTCGGTGCAGGCGCAAATCATCAATCTGCTGAAATCGCTGCAACAGGAATTGAATTTGAGTTATCTGTTCATTACCCATAACCTCGCGGTGGTGGACTATCTGGCCCACGAAGTGTGCGTGATGTATCAGGGGCGCATTGTCGAGCGCGGCACAACGGAGGAAGTGCTACATGCGCCCAAACATGCTTATACCCAAGCGTTGCTGGCTGCCGTGCCGGTTGTCAGAGGACAGAGGACAGAGGGCAGAGTGTTGCCTGACTGCGGGTCAACTACCTTACCAGCCAAATGATGTCAAAAAATGACAAGATGTTTCGAGCACACCGTAGGGGCGATTCACGAATCGCCCGAATATATCGGCGCGATGAAAATGGGCGGGCAATTCGTGAATTGCCCCTACGCCTTTGTTTTTGCGAGCCGTCGTAGGTCGCAAAAGCGCAGCGCCTTCCGACACTTCGATGTTGGTTATTGCGCCCTACGAAAAACCGCCGCTTTTATTTCAAGGTTCTTCGGTTATAATGCGCCCCGCCCTGCGCCAGACCAATCAGCGCAGCGGCCTTTTCCCTACCCCCGATCTCTTCGATCACTTAATTCGTCTGCCTCGATTGGTGTCGCTCTCATGAGCGGCAGGCCGTCGCAGGAGTCTTACCTTGTTAGAAAAAAATAGCTTGTCCAATGAAATCACTTTTTCCGGTGAAATTACTTCTTCCGGTGGAATTACTTTTGCCAGTTTGAATCTGGCGCAACCCTTGATGCGCGCGATTGCCGATGCGGGCTACACCACCCCCACCCCGGTGCAGGCGCAGGCGATCCCGCTGGTGCTGGCCGGCGGCGATCTGCTGGCCGGCGCGCAGACCGGCACTGGAAAAACTGCCGGTTTTACGCTGCCGATACTGCATCTGCTCACCGCGAAACACGTTGTGAGCCAGCGTCCCGGTCGCCCGCGCTGCTTGATCCTCGTGCCGACGCGCGAGCTTGCCGCACAGGTGGAGGAATCGGTGCAGACCTATGGAAAATATCTGCCGCTGAAGTCGATGGTGATGTTTGGCGGTGTGAACATCAATCCGCAGATCAAGGCATTGCGCGGGCAAATGGATATTCTCGTCGCCACGCCGGGGCGGCTGCTCGATCACGTCGGGCAGAAGACGCTCGACTTGTCCGGTGTCGAAATTCTGGTGCTGGATGAAGCCGACCGCATGCTGGACATGGGTTTCATCCGCGACATCAAGAAGATCCTCGCGCTGTTGCCCAAACAACGCCAGAACCTGCTGTTCTCGGCCACTTTCTCCGACGAGATCAAAACCCTTGCCGACGGCCTGCTGAATAACCCCGGCTTCGTCGAAGTGGCGCGGCGCAATTCCACCGTGGAGCTGATCGAACAAAGCGTTCATCTGGTGCCGCAAAAGCTGAAGAGCTATTTGCTCGCCCACCTGATCAAGAGCAATAACTGGAAGCAGGTGCTGGTGTTCACCCGCACCAAGCACGGCGCGAACCGGCTGGCGGAAAAATTGAACGCGGACGGCATTCCCGCCGCCGCCATTCACGGCAACAAGAGCCAGCCGGCGCGCACCAAGGCACTGGCGCAATTCAAGGACGGCTCGCTGCCGGTGCTGGTCGCCACCGACATCGCCGCGCGCGG